>CABSQC010000087.1 GCA_902479835.1 uncultured Streptococcus sp.
TTTTACAAGTTGGAAAAAGGAGAGCCCATCTCTAAGAAAAAAGACAGTTCTGAAACAAGTTTCAAAACTGCCTTTTTCTTTAACGTGTATTGTATTGTTTCATGACCCGTGCGATGTCCCGGTTCTGTTCCCGACGTTTGATGGATTCACGCTTGTCATAATCATGTTTCCCTTTAGCGAGCCCCAAAAGCAATTTGGCATAGCCGTCCTTGAGATAGACCTTCAAAGGCACCAAGGTCATTCCGGTCCCTTTGGTGTCTTGGTCCAGCTTTTGGATTTGCTTTTTATGAAGAAGGAGCTTGCGACGACGGTCTGGATCTTGGTTCCAGATATTGCCTTCCTCATAAGGGGCAATGTGGACATTGCTAAGCCAAACTTCGCCATTTTTAACTTGTGCAAAACCATCTTTCAAGTTAATGCGTGCTGCACGGACACTTTTGATCTCTGTACCTGTCAGCACCATCCCTGCTTCTATTGTATCCACGATGGTGTAGTCATGTCTCGCCTTTTTATTTTGTGCGACTACCTTTCCTTCGCCCTTTGCCATGGTTGGCTCCTTTCTTTGCTACTTCCTTGTAAAATGGTTTCTTCCCTTTTTTCTTTTTGGATTTAGAGAAAGAATCTTTCCGCTTGTCATCTTTTCTAGCGGTTGATCCCTTAGAAACTTTTTTATCCTTGCGTCTGCGATCCCTGCGGTTGCCATCTCGGTCACGTCCTTTAGACTTGAGGCCTTTTTCGACGACATCCCATTCACTTGGAATATAAGAGAAATCAATCTCTCCTGTCATCTTGTCAGCTCTTTCGACCTTGATCCGGATTTGCTGACCAACACGGAAAGTCACTCCCGATTTCTCCCCGCGAAGGGCTAGATCCCGTTCGTTAAAATGGTAGAATTCAGGAAGATTGGTAATATGGATCAAGCCTTCAACCGTATTTGGCAACTCCACAAAGAGGCCAAATTTTACCACACTGGAAACCACGGCATCGTACTCTTCCCCAACATAGTCTTCCATGTATTCTGCCTTCTTCATAGCCTCTACTTCGCGCTCTGCATCAATAGCCCGGCGCTCCCGACTAGAGGATTGGCTGGCAATGTCTGGAAGGACTTGTTCAAAGTGCTCAGCCACATCTTGAGATTTTCCGTACTCGCGCACCATTCGATGAACCATCAGGTCCGGATACCGACGGATGGGACTGGTAAAGTGGGTATAATACTCAGCAGCAAGCCCATAGTGGCCATGGTTGTGCTCTGAGTAGCGAGCCTGTTGCATCGAGCGCAACAACATCATCGAAAGGACATCTGCATAGGGTTCTCCTTCGACCTTGCGCATAATTTCTTGCAGGGCTTCTTGACTCATCTCACTAGCCGTTCCGTAGATTTGGATTCCAAAACTAGAAGCATAATCGATAAACTTCTGTACTTTTTCTGCCTTTGGATCTTCATGGATCCGGTAGATGAACGGTAGTTTCAGTCGCGTAAAGTGCTCCGCCACTGTCTCATTAGCGATCAGCATAAAGGACTCAATCATCCGCTCGGCAATTCCTCTTTGACGCAAAACGATATCGACCGGTTTTCCTTCTTTATTGACCAGGATTTTAGCCTCATTGGTATCAAAATTAAGGGCGCCGCGGCGAATCCGCATGCTTTCTAGAATGCCATGCAAGGTGGCCATTTGATGAATACTTGGGACAATTTTCTTAAAGGTTTGAGCCTTTTCTTCGTCTCCCGCTAAGATATCATTGACGTCGCTATAGGTCATTCGGAAGGTTGTATTGATCACTGTTTGGGTAATGGTATGCTTGACGACCTTGCCATGAGGATCGATCTCCATGATGGCAGACTGGGTCAGGCGGTCCACATTCGGATTTAAAGAACAGATCCCATTGGAGAGACGCTCTGGCAACATGGGTACTACTCGGTCGGTCACATAGACAGAAGTCGCTCGATTTAGAGCTTCCTTGTCGAGTGCTGAACCTTCTGTAACATAATAAGAAACATCTGCGATGTGAACACCCAGCTCAAAGTTGCCGTTCTTGAGTAGCTTGATATGGACCGCATCGTCCAAGTCTTTGGCATCTGCCCCATCGATCGTAAAGGTGATCTCCTCTCGCAGATCCAAGCGTCCCTCTAAATCCTTAGCAGACGGTGCATCTGGAACCTGCGCAGCCTCTTTCAGCACTTCTTCTGGAAATTCTGAGACGATGTCCATGGATTCTAACACTTCCAAGACATCGATTCCTGGATCTGTTACATGACCGACCACATCCCGCACCGTCGCCACAAAATAATTGTGCTTACGGCTCGGGTATTGATCAATTTCGACCTTGAGGATTTCGGTCCCTTCCAATTGGATGGCTGGCTTCTTCACATAGATCAGCTGGCTGATCTTTTGATTTTTCGAACGGATGTAGCCGGCATATTTGGGCTTTTCCTCATCCAGAACAATTTGTCCAACAACCGTTTTGACGCTATGATCCAAGACATCAATAATCTTAGCTTCTGCTGCCGTTCCTTTGTTTCGGTCTGCTACCTTGGTAATGACGATCTCAACAGTATCCCCATCGATGGCGTGGTTGACATCATTTCGACCAACAAAGAGGTCCTCTTCTTCGCCTTCTAAACTGACAAAGCCAAAGCCATTTTTATGGGCATGAAAGATCCCCTTGAGGGTAATGGCTGGGGCCTTCTTTTGAGCCAAACGAAGAGAGCCATCATCCTCGAATTTCAACTCATGACGGCGTTCCATCAGAGAGATGGTTTTGACCAAGTCACGAAAATCCTTAGATCCTTCTTTTCCTAGAGCTGCTGCCAGATCATTGATCTGGGCTTTGTCATGCTCTTGTAAATATTCTTTAATACTTGTTTTCATGAATGTATTTGCTGGTTATCCAGCCTCCTTTTTTCTATCTAAATGTGTCTTTGTTTTGCAAAATAAAAATAGGCAAAGACATTGTCTGAGCCTATCTTATCTACTAGAAAGTACCATTAAGATCATCGCGATTAATAACCAAAAGAAGATCATAATAGCTGTTAAACGCTGCATCACGGCTTCAAACCCGCGCGCTTTTGAACGTTCAAACAAGTCATTTGAGCTTGCGTCAAAGACGTTGCTCGATTGGTTTTTAGTTGGTTGCATAAAAATTGCGATAATAATCAATACTGATAATACTAGTAAAATAGTTGTTAATGCTCCGCTCATATTCAAAACTCCTTAAAATCCTCACTATTATACCATGAAAATCATTTTGATTCAATATGTAAGGTTACTTTTCTTTCCTTGGGACAATACTTCAAGACCTCGATCTTTTCGGGATGGGTTTTGGTATTTTTACTGGTCAAATAATTCTGACTCCCACAGCTGGTGCAGGTCAATTGAACTTTAATTCGCACGTACGTCTCTCACTTTCAAATACTTTCTAAATAAGAATAAGAGGAAAATCAAATCGGTAAAGGCCAAGAGGGCTGTGCCGTAAAAAACCCAATGATAGCCAAAATGCATGAAAATACTCGATCCCATCATTGGCCCTAACACGCCACCTAAGTAGTAAAAGAGCTGGTTGTAGCTAAAGATCCGAGAGATCCCTTCAGGAGGGGTTAAGCGATTTAACAAAGCAGAAACTCCTGGTAAAAGGGCACCAGTCCCAATCCCAAAAAGGAAGCGTAAGATTCCTAATTGCAGAGGCGTTTGCGCTTGGGCACAGAGAATATAAAGGCAACCACTATAGAGAAGGGCGATTAATAAAAGCCGGTGATTCCCGATTCGGTCTCCGAGTTTTCCCATCCAACCTGAAAAGAGCATACTAGAGACTCCCATAGCCGAAACAATCATCCCCGATACAAAAATCAAGTTATCTCTTTGCCCTAAAGCTCGCACATAAAGAGGCAGGATTGGAGAAATAGATTGGGCGATCATTTGAATGGTCATACTGGTCAAAAAGAGGCCTAAGAGAATATCCTTTTGCTGAATGGACATGAGCAACTGCCAACTGGATTTTTGTTCTTCTTTTGGAAGGGGCTCATACTCTTCCTCAATACCCCAGAAGGTTAAGAGGGAAACCAAAAATAAAAAGAAGCCGACCAAGAGAAAGACATTGCGCATTCCTAGATTTTCAGCAATGAGTCCTCCAATCAAAGGACCCATCAAGGTTCCAGCCACGACACCGGTCGACAAAGTCCCTAGGGCATAGCCAGATTGGTCCTTGGGAACTTGACTGGCAATCAGGGCTGTACTATTGGGAACAAAGCCTGAAAAGACCCCATTGAGCAAGCGCAGGACCAAGAGCCAAAAAACTGATGGAACAAAGGCAATGCCTCCCATGGTCAGCGTCATGGCAATGGAGGCTCTAAGCATCATGGGTTTTCGACCATAGCGGTCGGCTAGGCTCCCCCAGATAGGAGACATGATCGCAGAGGTAACAGAAGAACTCGCGACGGCAATCCCAGCATAAAAAGGAACAGCCTTGCCCGTAACGCCCAACTCTTCTACAAATAGGGCCATAAAAGGCACAACTAACGAAAGGCTAGCTCCGATGAAAAAGCACCCGATCCAGGCAATATATAGATTTTTACGCCAATTGATTTCTCTTGTGATAAAATCATCTTCTTTCTAATTGTTTTAGGGCTGCATCTAATTGGGCATAGAGGGCCGTTAGATCACCATTATTGTCTAAGAGCAGATCTGCATGGGCTCTTTTTTCATCTAGCGGCATTTGAGCAGCGATGCGTTCTTTAGCCTGCCGTTCTGATAAGTGGTTGCGTTTCATCAGGCGCTTGAACTGGGTTTCTTTTGAGACAGCTACCAACCATACAGCCTCAAACCACTCTTCATAGTGCTGCTCGATCAAGAGGGGAATATCCATAAAAAAGAGACCGGATTGAGCAGCTTGCCTGTCTCTTGCATCTGCCAAAGCCTCACGAATGAGCTGGCCTTGGACGCGATTGGACCAGTCTCGTTCACTAGGACTTGAAAAAATCCGTTGACCTAAAGCGACGCGATCCAGCTCACCTTCTTTGGTAAGGATCTCTTTACCAAAATGATCCACTAAGACACGGTAGAGGGCCCCTCCTGGAACTTGCAAGTCATGGACTACTCGATCAGCATCAATGACAGGATAACCTTTTTCTTTCAAATAGGAGGTGACAGTGGACTTTCCTGAAGCAATTCCTCCTGTTAATCCGATGATTCTCGCCATCTAGTTCTCCTTTTGACAGTGCGGACAAAAATGGGTTCCACGTCCC
>CABSQC010000088.1 GCA_902479835.1 uncultured Streptococcus sp.
CTCAATGTCTTGACCGCTATTAAAGAGAATTATGATTTTATTTATGCATTGTCCCAATCCTGCTGCTCAGACTTCCGTAAATTGGTAAGAAGTTTTACTCTCCATGCACTAGACGATACTCCCCATGCGAAAGAACACATCATTTCAGACTTTCAAGTTCCATACAAGTATGGTCTAGAAATTTTCATCGCTACGATCGAATCTGTGATTGTGACCTGGCTAGAATCCGGTGCGAAAGAAGAGCCAATCGAAATCGGGACGATCATTCTCAGCGTCTGCGACTTTGCTAGCTGGAACTAAATCCCCCAACCTTTTCCTAGCTTTATGGAGAAGGTTTTTCTTTTGGCAAATGAACAAAATGTAGATCACCTAGTTCAACTTGTTTGTAGACAAGCAAAAAGGCAGGATCCTAACATCCTGCTTTTAGAATGTAGACAAACTACTTTAAAGTAAAATAAGTTAAGCGATTTTGCAAAAAAAAATAAAAATGAGTTCCAATTTTTAAATCGATTCAAGAAAATACCGAAACTTTCCGCTGTGAGAAAAGTGCCTGAAACAATAACGTTTCAGGCACTCGGGAGTTTTGAGACCTTAGGCTCAAAACTAAGTCATGGAACTTCTTCGAAGTTCGCTGACGTCCGTACTCACCTAAGGAAAGTTTTTTTGATGATTTCGTCCTCATTCTGACAGGCCTTCTCTACTGAGAAAGACCTGCTTCTACGAGGAAGTAATTTCCTCTATTTTTCTTACTTTCATTAGGCTAGTTTGACACAGAAGGCATCCCAAGGGGCTAACTTGCCTGATTCGAGGACTTGTTCTACCTTGGTATTGGCAATGAGAACCTCTTCAACCCCATTGACGAGCGGTAACTCTTGCTCTTGACTGGAGAGATTGACAACCACCAAATAGCCTTGCTCTCCTTCTACCCGCTTGTAGGCAAAAACCTTGTCTGCTGCGTCCACCAATTCATAATCAGCGGTCACAAGCCAAGGGTGTTCTTTTCTCAAAGCAATGAGGGCTTGGTATGTATAGAAAATAGAGTCTGGATCTGCTAGGGTAGCCTCAACATTGATCTCTTTGTAGTTTGGGTTGACCGCAAGCCATGGACGACCTGTCGTAAAGCCAGCTTCTGCTTCATCATTCCACTGCATCGGCGTCCGGGCATTGTCCCGACCAATATGGCGGATTTGGTCCATGATCACTTCGAGCGGAACCCCTTTTTCTAAGGCTTCATGAGCATAGTTGATCGACTCGATATCTTCTACATCCTCAAGGCTCTTAAATGGATAATTGGTCATCCCGATTTCTTCCCCTTGATAGATATAAGGAGTTCCCTTCATCAAGTGAAGCAGAATCGCTAAAGCCTTGGCAGATTTGACACGATAGTTCCCATCATCCCCCCAAGTTGACACAATCCGTGGCAAATCGTGGTTGTTCCAAAAGAGGGAATTCCAGCCTTCCTCTTCTCCTAATTCCGTCTGCCACTTGGTGAAAATTTCCTTCAATTTAGGCACATCCAATTCCTTAGCATAGTGCCATTTTGGTTGACCCGGTTGGTATTGAAGACCAATGTGTTCAAATTGGAAGACCATGGACAATTCTTGATTTTTCGGATTGGAGTATTGCTTGGCAATCTCTGGAGTCGCTCCCCAAGTTTCTCCCACTGTGAGCAGATCCTTATCGCCAAAGGTCGCTTGATTCATTTCCTTCAAGTAAGGATGGAGCATGGGACCATTGCTGATGATTTCCTGATCTGGGATCTTACCGATCATATCGATCACATCCATACGAAAGCCACCAATTCCCTTGTCAATCCAGAAATTCATCATGTCATAGATCTGATGACGGAGCTCCTCGTTTTCCCAGTTAAGGTCTGGTTGCTTCTTACTAAAGTTATGCAGGTAGTATTGACCTGAAGCTTCATCGAACTCCCAAGCAGAGCCACTAAAAGCAGAAATAATACCATTGGGCTCATCGCGCCAAATATAGAAATCCCGCTTTGGACTGTCTGGATTTTCACGCGCCTCGATAAACCAAGCATGCTCATCAGAGGTATGGTTGACCACCAAGTCCATGATGATTTTGATCTTGCGTTTCTGACCTTCTGCGATCAATTCTTCCATATCTTCCATGGTACCAAAGATGGAGGCAATATCCTCGTAATCCGAGATGTCATAGCCGTTATCATCCATGGGACTCTTGTAGACTGGTGAGAGCCAGATGGCTGTAATCCCTAGCTTTTCCAGATAGTCTAGCTTGCTCGTGATCCCCTTGAGATCCCCGATGCCATCGCCATTACTATCCTTGAAACTTTTTGGATAAACTTGGTAAATTACGGCATTATGCCACCATTTTTGTTCCATTTTTTCTTCTCCTTTATGATTGTGAAATCACTTTCATCATACAAAAATAGGGGTGAAATTGCAAGAATTTACAAGTCTTCATTCTCTTCACTGGAATAAATCACTTCAAAGAGACGTTGACGCAAACCTTCCTCTAAAGGCGTAATGATCTTCATCAACTGTTTCCAATCCTTGGCTGTTGAACAAGCCGCAAATAATTCATTCTTCCTATCGTAGGCCAGGTTGGCAGATTTCAATAGCTCAAACATCCGATCTTCTTTTGCAGTAGGACGCGATTGCAGCTCACCCATCGCAATCTCCTGACTGTGATTGTCCACTAAGATAGGGGTTGTCTCTAAGGTATGGAGGAAGAACCGGTGCTGTCTCTTTTCAGGAAGCAGCGTTCGATCACCTGTTAAATCCAGCTTAATCTTTCTTTCATCCCAATTGACAGTTAGGCGGGTTTCAACCCTGTTATCTCCTTCTCCTTCAACGAGTACGAAGGAACGATTGTCACCTGGGAAAAGATGCCAGTCCAGCATTTCTGGGAGCTCTACCCCTGTCTGCGGTTGTGCATCCATAGGGATGATGGCTCCTGCACGAGCAAACACTGGAATATCCTGGCTTGTCCTAAAGACCGTGAGCTTCCCTCTTCCTTCATACTTCCAATCATGGAAGAAATCGTACCAAACGCCGTCTGGGAACCAAACGCTCACAGAAGCACTATGAAAGACCGGATCCAGTGCTTCGGTAATCGGTGCCACCATGAGTTCACTGCCAAAGAAATATTGATTCTTCGCTTCATAAGCCTCTTCTTCGTTTGGGTAGTGGTAATAGAGTGGTTGAATCAAAGGCAACCCTTCTTCGTGCGTTGCCACATTCATGGTGTAGAGATAAGGCAGTAAGCTATGGCGCAGGCGCAAATACTGCTTCATCAAGCGACAGGTCTCAGGCGAGTAAAACCACGGTTCCTTGCTGTTAAAGGCATTACAAGAACTATGGAGACGATTGATCGGGCTAAAGACCCCAAACTGCAACCAACGAAGAGCCAAGTCTTCATCATAGTAGCCCCGCATATGGCCACCGATATCATGACTCCACCAGGTGTAGCCGATATTGGAAGCTGTGCTGGTAAAATAGGGTTGAAAGGCTAGGGATTCCCAAGTCACAATAGTGTCTCCTGAAAAACCAATCGGATACCGATGACTGCCAGGCCCCCCATAACGCGATAAGATGAGACCAGCTTGGCCTTTTCGGCAATTGTCTAGATAATGATAGTGATTTAACAACCAAAGGGGATCCATCTTGCCATGACTACCTTGCTGCCAATCAATCCACCAAAAGTCGACTCCTTGATCTTCCAAAGGATGATGAACATCTTCAAAATAAGCTTCGCGAAAGGCTGGACTATAAAAGTCAAAGCTAGCTGTTTCTTCTTTTTCAGCATCCAGTCCCAAGCGTTTTGCGACCATGGGATAAGCATCTTCGAAGGCGCGAATTCCATCTGCCGGATGGACATTTAAGGTCACCTTTAAACCACGCTCATGCAGGCCATTTAAGAAGGTAGCTGGATCAGGAATCAAATCCCGGTTCCAACTATAGCCCGTCCAACCACTTCCAAAGCGAGCAGGGATCGCTGTCTTGTGCCAGTCCATATCGATCACACTGACCGCTAGAGGCACCCCTTCTGCTTTGAATCGATCCATCAAATCTGTGTACTCCTGACTGGTATAAGGCCAATAGCGGCTCCACCAGTTGCCCAGAGCATAACGTGGCAAGAGGGGGGGCTGTCCCGTCAGATGGTAAAAATCTTTCAAGGCCCCTAGATAATCGCGCCCATAACCGAAGAAATACAGATCCACTTCTGGACATGGTCGTGCTCTAAATCCGCTTTCGACATCATACAAGTAGGAATTGGAATCGTCCAAAAGAGCATAGCCGGCCTTGCTCAAGATCCCATCTTCCAACTCCATAGCTCCATCGACCTCGTCAAGCGTCCGACTGGTCCCTTTCAAGGTCTCAGGCTGATCTCCATAGTGCCACCGGCTACCATAGACTGCATACTGACCCTTGAGCTCGATAAAAAGCCGATCCGGTGTAAAAGGTCCCTTTTCAAAATGAAGGTGGATATGCTCCGTATGAAGATCGAGGGCCTCTTCTGTCTCTACGACCTCACAGGCTACAGGTCCAAAATCACGATTTTGCACAACTTGCGTCTGACCATCCTCAAAAACACCATCCTCTGAGTATTCCAAGCGCACCAAAGATTCCGTTAATACGGAGATTCGGTAGTTCTCTCCCTGTATCACTGATCCTGCCATTTGTCTTTCCTCCTCTTTTTATGGGGCATCTGACTGCCCGCTTTTTGTCTGCTCCATCTCATTGTGTAAGCGTTTACGATTTTACTATAGCACTCAAAAAAAGGCCTGTCAACACCCGACAGAGCCTTTCCTAAAATTTTATAAGATCAACTTCCCAATGGATCAAGAGATACATGAGACTCGATCCAAACATATCTGCCAAGGCATGCATGAGGAAAAATGGCAAGAGATTCTTGACGACCTTGAGGACGGACGTTAGGTGAAATTATCCGGTGGATGATTTCAGCAATCCAGGAAGTTCCATGACTAAATTAAGATACAGAGGGCGTCTGCGGAGTAAAAATTAAAAATCATATTTCTGCAGAATCATTTCACCTATTTTAGTTAAGAAATAGGTTATCAACATTCTGAGGCTGGGACAAAAGTCCTAGCCTCTTAATTGTTTTTGGATTGTCGAGCAAGACGCAGTGGTTGAGTGGGCTCTACTACGCTGATTTCATCAGCTTTTACAGCCCTACTCAACTGTGCGGAGGTGGGACGACGAAATCGAATTCTAACGAATTACCGATTT
>CABSQC010000089.1 GCA_902479835.1 uncultured Streptococcus sp.
CTAGCATAAAGGTGGTAGGTCCTCCCCCCAGCAAGGACAAAACCAGATACAACATCGGCAGAAATAAAATCGAAAACCGATAAATTTGTGGTTTTCTAGCCATTTCTGTTGGCAGAAACAAGAGGTAGAAGAGACTATTCCAAATGCCCAGTGGAAAAAGGGCCATTCCGATCAAAGCTGTTCCAACTCCTTCTCCAAAAACACGATTTAAAATGAAAAACTGTCCTACAAAACTGAAGAGGAGATATAGAACAAAAGCAAGGGAATAGAACTTCTGCTTCACTCGGATCTCCTTTTAGAAAAATGGACTATCATTCTGATCATGGATGGGTTCGGCCTCTTTTCTTCGACGAGGTCGAGGGCCATCGTCAAACATTTCCTGCTCCTCCTCGTCCTTATAAGGCAAGGTCGTATCTAACAGTAAATAGATAATCACACCGATAAAGGCATGAGAAACCGTAAAAAGAATAAACAAGAAGCGTAGGAGAGTTACACTAAGACCAAATTTATCAGCTAAGCCAGCTAGCACACCTGAAACCAGGCGATGTCGTTTTAATTTGTAAAATGATGATGTCATTTGATTTTCCTCTTTCTAGTTAGACCTATTTTAGCAGAGTCGAACTGGAAAGAGATCCGCCTAAAGACTGATTCTTACACTTGTCTCATTTCAAGAAATTGCAGGCAGCTGTGACAGCGACCGCAGGCATATTTCTTCAGATCGATTTTTCGCTTTCGCTTATACTCTTGTCTACAATGAGAACATCGGTAGAGATAAACTCGCTTTTTTCTCGATTTTTCTGGTAGTGGTGGTGTGAATCGAAGTCCATCCACTTGCTGAAGGAGCTGTTTAAAGGCTGGATCTTTGTGGCGATAGCCTTTTCCTTGATCGTAAAGATGATAATGGCAGAGCTCGTGGCGGACGATCTTGCGAAAGACCTCTAACCCGAAAGCTTGGTATATTTTCGGGTTGAAATCAAGGTGTCGATCTTTGGGAAAGAAACGACCCCCAGTAGTTTGAAGACGTGAATTCCACTCTGCTTGATGGCGGAATTCTCTCCCAAAATCTTCTAGGGATACTTGGCGTACATACTCAGTCAGATTCATTCGGAGCTACCAAACTGAGATTGACTTTTTCGCGTTCCACATCAATCTTCTTCACCCAGACGGTTACCAAATCACCTACTGATACGACCTGGCTTGGATGCTTGATAAACTGCTTGCTCATATGGGAGATATGAATCAAGCCATCTTCGTGAATGCCAATATCGACAAAGGCCCCAAAGTCAACCACATTGCGCACAACCCCTTCTAATTTTTGGCCTATATGGAGGTCTTTAATATCCAAGACATCCTGACGGAGCACGGGTGCATCAAAGGAATCCCGCAAATCGCGACCTGGTTTTAGAAGATCAGCAATGATATCTTTCAGGGTTTCCGGCCCCAGTTTTAGCTGGGTCGACATTTCCTCTATCTTGACAGCTTTTAATTTTTCTTGAGCAGATTCATCGAGTTCGGTAATCCCAAGGAGTTCAAAAAGTTTTTCAACCTCCTTGTAACTTTCAGGGTGGACGCCAGTATTGTCCAAAAGGTTTTTACTTTCAGGAATGCGTAAGAATCCCGCCGCCTGCTCGAAAGCCTTGGCTCCGAGACGAGGGACTTTTTTAATCTGCGCGCGTGAAAGAATCATTCCTTCTTCTTCCCGGTATTTCACGATATTTTCAGAGATGGTCTTATTAAGCCCTGCTACATGCGCTAAGAGAGAGGGACTAGCGGTATTGATATTAACCCCAACTTGGTTGACGACCGTATCTACCACGAAATCCAAACTTTCCGTCAATTTTTTCTGATTGACATCGTGCTGGTATTGACCCACACCGATCGACTTGGCATCGATTTTGACCAACTCAGCCAGGGGATCTTGCAAGCGACGGGCAATGGAGATGGCCGAGCGTTTTTCAACGGTTAATTCTGGGAACTCATGACGGGCCAACTCACTAGCTGAATAGACCGACGCTCCACTTTCATTGACAATGACATAGCGGACCCCTGGATGGTCATGGAGTACTTCTGCGACAAAGGCCTCACTTTCACGGCTGGCGGTTCCATTTCCAATCGCAATAATTTCTACGTCAAACTCCTTGATCAAGGAGGACAAATCTTTCTTGGCCTGCTCGATCTGAGCTGGTTTTGCAGGAGCAACTGGATAGATGACCTGGGTAGCGAGCATCTTTCCTGTCTCATCGACAACAGCTAATTTGGCACCGGTCCGAAAAGCTGGGTCAAATCCAAGGACCACGCGCCCTTTCAATGGAGGTATTAACAGGAGATTCCGTAGGTTTTCAGAGAACAATTGAATGGCTCCGTCTTCTGCTACTTCTGTCAATTCTGTCCGTATCCGACGTTCGATTGCAGGTACGATTTTTTTCTTAACCGCTTGCTGAATAACCTCATCGACATAAGCATTTCTGTTTTTAAAACGTGCTTCAAAGATGCGAATGATTCGATCTAGATGGTGGTCGAATCCGACTTTAAGAACGCCTAATTTTTCCCCACGATTGAGAGCCAGGGTCCGGTAGCCTTGCATACTCTTGATCTTTTCAGAAAAATCATAGTAGATTTCAAAGGTTCTCTTAGGATCTAAGCTGTCATCCTTCAAGGTTGAGGTCATGAGGGAATGACCATGAATTTCTTGATAGGTGAGGGCCCGCAATTGGGTATCCTCTGAAATAGCCTCTACCAGAATATCCACTGCACCAGCTAAAGCCGCTGTTTCAGTTGGGAAGGCCTCACAGGTAAATTTCTGAGCCTCTGCTTCCAAGTCTGGACTATTTTGCAAAATGAGACGTGCCAAAGGAAAAAGTCCTGCTTCTCGGGCAATCGTCGCCTTGGTCCGCCGTTTTTCCTTATATGGGAGATAAAGCTCTTCGACATCCGCTAATTTTTCAGCGGCCTCAATAGCCTGCTTGAGCGCCTCTGTCAGTTTGCCTTGTTCCTCAATCTTAGCAAGGACGGTTTCCTTTCGTTCAGCTAGAGCCGTTAAGGATTTGTCCCGATCAATAATAGCCTTGATCGCTACTTCATCTAAATTTCCCGTCATATCTTTTCGATAGCGAGCAATGAAGGGAATGGTTGAGCCTTCTGCGGTCAGACTCAATACGGTATCGATTTGTTTTAAGCTAACACCCAATTCTTGGGCTATTTTTTCATATTTATCCATAGCTTCTATTATAGCATATTTTACCGTAGCCAAGGCTTCTAGCCACCTATTTGCTAGGGTTTTGTAGAAGTTTCCTCCTTGTCTTTTATGCTCTATTTCCCCCTTGATCTTTCCTTTTTGTTATAATGATAGAAAAGGAAAAAGGAGGCCCAAAAATGGCTATTAAATTTTCTAAGACAGATGATCTTGATAAAATGTTTGAAAACTTTGCAAGTTTTCCAGATCTAGAAAAAACAGTTGAATTCCCTGAAGAAAAAAAGAAAGCTGAAACGGCTGCTAAAGATGCAAAGAAGGCTAAGTAATGACATTCTTTCAACACCTTCCCTCTAGCGTCTTACAGGCTGGGGCTATTTTTCTCTCGATTATCATTGAGGCCCTGCCCTTTGTCCTGATCGGAAGTATCATTTCAGGAATGATTGAGGTTTATGTCACACCTGAGAAGGTTTACCGTTTTCTTCCCAAAAATAAATTTGGGCGAATCTTCTTTGGGACCTTTGTCGGCTTTATCTTTCCTTCCTGTGAATGCGGAATTGTTCCCATTATCAATCGCTTTCTAGAAAAGAAAGTCCCAAGTTATACTGCTGTTCCCTTTTTGGTGACAGCACCGGTCATCAATCCCATCGTTCTCTTTGCGACCTATTCAGCCTTTGGGAATTCCATTAAGATGGCCCTCTATCGCGCCCTGGGTTCCCTACTGGTCGCAATGGTACTAGGGATCTTCCTTGGCTTTATTCAGACAGATTCGATCCAAAAAGAACATCGCAAGCCTGTGCATGAACATGATTTTAGCGATTTAAGCAAAGGTCAAAAGCTCTTTCAAGTTTTGGTGCAGGCAATTGATGAATTCTTTGATACAGGACGCTACTTGGTATTCGGTTGTCTTTTTGCAAGCTTCGTCCAAGTCTATGTCCCAACACGTATCCTCACTTCAATCAGTGCGACACCGGTTATTGCTATTCTCCTCCTTATGGCCTTGTCCTTCCTCCTCTCACTTTGTAGCGAGGCAGACGCCTTTATCGGCTCCTCTCTTCTGAGTAGTTTTGGAGTAGCGCCGGTGCTGGCCTTTCTGGTGATTGGACCCATGCTTGATGTCAAGAATCTCCTCATGATGAAAAATTATCTCAAGACCCGTTTCATCTGGCAATTTATTGGAATTGTGAGTGGAGTTGTGCTCCTTTATGCTTGGTTTGTGGGGGTAGTGCTATGATTCGTTTCTTGATATTAGCTGGCTATTTTGAGCTCACCATGTATCTTCAATTATCCGGTAAGCTCAATCAATACATCAACTTACACTATTCTTACTTGGCTTATATTTCCATGTTCTTGTCCTTTGTTTTAGCTCTTGTGCAGCTGATCATCTGGGTCAAGCAGATGAAGATCCACAGTCATCTCTCTGGCTTCTGGGCAAAAGTAGCGAGTATTTTCTTGCTCTGTATTCCTTTGTTTGTCGGGCTATTTTTCCCTACAGTGACACTGGATTCCCAAACAGTCTCTGCCAAAGGCTACCACTTCCCGGTTGCTGCTGGTTCTTCCAAGGAAATCCAGCAGGACGAAGGGACAACAACCCAGTATCTCAAACCAGATACTAGTAGCTATTTTACCAAGTCAGCCTATGAGTCAGAAATGAAGCAGGCGGCAAAGAAATATGTTGATAAAAAAGTGATCCAGGTGACCACTGAGAATTACATGGAAGTCATGGAAGTTATTTATGATTATCCTGACCAATTTGCAGGAAAGACGATCGAGTTGACCGGCTTCGTATACAATGACCCCAATAACAAGGACAGCCAATTTCTCTTTCGCTTTGGGATCATCCACTGTATCGCAGACTCGGGCGTCTACGGTCTTTTAACAACCGGTGCTCCTCAACATTTTGACAACAATACCTGGATCCATGCAAAAGGAACCTTGTCCATTGAATACCACAAACAGCTCAAGCAAAGCTTGCCTGTCCTCCACATTACGGATTGTCAAACCATTACAA
>CABSQC010000090.1 GCA_902479835.1 uncultured Streptococcus sp.
TCCATTGCGTCCATTTGTAGTAGTTCGGATCTGTCGTATTGACTTCACGGTCCCAGTCGTAAGAGAATCCAAGCGCATTGATTTGGCGTTTGAAGTTGGCAATGTTTTCTGCTGTGAATTCCGCTGGGTCATTCCCTGTATCCATAGCGTATTGCTCTGCAGGCAAACCAAAGGCATCCCATCCCATTGGGTGAAGGACGTTGTAACCTTGGGCGCGTTTGAAACGGCTAAGGATATCAGTCGCTGTGTAGCCTTCTGGGTGTCCTACGTGAAGACCCGCTCCAGAAGGGTAAGGGAACATGTCCAATGCATAAAACTTAGGTTTTGAAGCGTCTGTTCCTGTCTTAAAAGTGTGATGGTCAGCCCAGTATTTTTGCCACTTAGGCTCGATTTCTTTATGATTGTAAAAACTCATAGCGTCTCTCCAATTTTCGTGATGCTCCTATTATACCATTTTTAGGCGATTTTTAAAGGTTCAGACAAAGAAAAAGACAGGTCCCATACGGGACCTGTCTTTCCTGTTTTCTTCAAGAAAAGTCTATTTCACATGCTTTTCAAGTTCTTCTTGCGCTTTTTTATTGGATTTTTCTTTTTCTTTCTTCCATTGATCACGCGCTTTGTCGTAGTCTTTAGCCGATACGACCTTGTCTTGAACTTCCAAATATTTATAGTTGAAGGATTGACCCTTGTGGCCTGTCCAAGCAAAGGCTGCGGAGTATGGTACAGTCTTACGAACGCCTGGAGAAGCTCCATCTGAATGGATCGGAATCAAGAGTGCACTATCGGTCAACCAAGCTTGAGCGGCAGCATATTTTTCGTAACGCTTGTTCACATCTTTGGTTTCATTGTGCGCATCTTCGATCAATTGATCGTATTCATCAAAACCAGCTGCTTTTGCGGCCGCATTATCCGTACCAGCATCGAATCCAAAGTAGGCATTGGCATTTTCGCCAGATTTACCACTAGTGATATCAATGTAAGAAGATGGGTCCGTATAGTCTGGTCCCCAACCCAAGTTATTGTTCAAATCCCAGTCTTGTTGCGATGCATTTTCAGCAAAGTAGGTAACCCGTTGCAGGTCATCATCTGAGATCATTTTCAGATCAATAACAATATTTTCTGCTCCTAAAGTTGACTCGATCGACTGTTTGAAGGATTGGGCTTGTTTGATTCCTTCTGTATAAGTTGAAGAAGTTGGAAGGTCCAAATGAATTGGGAATTCAACTCCTTGAGCCTGCAAATCTGCCTTAGCTTTGGCAAACTCTTCTTTGGCCTTGGTTGGATTGTAGAGGGTATCTTTTCCATCTGCGACAGAGACCCCTTTCCATTCATCCCCATAAGCTTCCAAGTCTTTTTCTACTGCATCCCCAAATTGTTGGCCATTGATTTGGACAAAGTTTGGTGGCGTAAAGGTATTACGGATGACCTTATTGGCAGCAGCTTCCCCGTTCGCCTGAGCTACATATGCCTTACGGTTGAAGGCAAACATAATGGCTTGACGGAAGTCTTTATTTAAAATTGCTTTCTTAGTTGAAGTCTTTTGAGCATCTGTGGTCTTGGCTGTAATTTCATAAGACTGACGGTCAATGTTGAAGGAAAGGTTGTAGGTTGAGGAACCTTGGTCACTAAAGACGATATCGTCTTTGTGCTTCTTCTCTACACTCTTATAGTTAGAGCCACTTGGGAAGACACGGGCAACCGTATAGTCGCCTTTATCAAATCCACGGATCAAGGATTCTGAATCTTGTCCATCATAATAGGTCAACTTGACTTTACTGATCTTGACATTATCCGCATCCCAATATGTTGGGTTCTTTTCCAAGGTCGCAGAAGATTTAGAAGTGATGGACTTGATCAAATAAGGACCGCAGTAGAGGATACTAGATGGAGAAGTTCCTTGACCATAGTCATCTCCTTTAGATTTCAGGAATTCTTCATTGACTGGAATCAGGATCCCCATCGTAGTCTTGGAATTCCAGAAGCTTTCTGGCTGGCTCAAGGTATATTGAACGGTATAATCGTCAATCGCTTTCACACCAACGGTTGAGAAATCAGATGTTTTCCCTGAAACATAGTCATCCAAGCCTTTGACAGATTTTTGGACCAAGTAAATCGCTTGTGATTTCTTATCTGCTGCGTGCTTGAGACCTGTCACAAAGTCTTGGGCTTTGACTTCTCCATATTCTTCCCCTTCAGAAGTCATCCATTTGACCCCTTTACGGAGTTTATAAGTATAGGTCAAGCCATCCTTGGAAACAGTCCAGTCTTTAGCAAGCGATGGGATCAAGTTCCCGTACTTGTCCACTTCCAACAAGCCATCTATCGCATTTCCTGTAAACTCGGAAGTCGATTTTTTATTAGAAATCGAATAGTCGAGAGTATCCGGATCCTGGGTATAGACATAGCTAAATGTCTGACCACCAGAGCTACTAGATTTCCCTCCTGAGCAGGCTGCCAGTACACCAGCTGATAAAAGCAGAGCGCTGGTAGCTAAGAGTACCTTCCCTTTGTTCATATAAATCACCTCATTGTAAAAAATGTTATACTCAATTTAAATTATAGCACTTTCTAGGGAAATGTAAACGCTTTTACTGCGAAATTATTCTATTTTTTCTTTATTTTTTCAATTTCTTCTTTTTCTAGAATTTTTTCAAGTTAAATCCCTGGCCTGTATGATATAATGGAATCTATGAATTATGTGAGACATTTACACAAACGACTAAAACACAGCCTCTTGTCCCTCCTTGTAGGAGTCTTGACATTAGGCCCTATTTCCACTGCCTTTGCGGACGACATCTACCAGCAAGAAGATGTCATGAAAATCGCAGCTGATGCTGGACTGGTATTGGATGATTTTTACAAGCCTAAGGCTGACATCGTCATCGACGCCAATACTGGAGCTATATTGTACGGAGACAATATCGACACGGTCCGGGACTCAGGAAGCATGGCCAAACTCATGAGTGCCTATGTAGTCTTTCGGGCCCTCAAAGAAGGCAAGATCAAATATGATACCGTGGTTACAGCAACAGAGGCAGACCAAGCCATCTCGGAAAACAATCTGTTAAGTAACTCACCTATTGTAGCTGGTGTTGACTACAAAGTATCTGAATTGATCAAGATGCTCTTTGTTCCATCTTCCAGTGCGGCCGTGATTATGCTGGCCAACGCCGTTACTGACAATGATCCCGATAAGTTTTTGGACTTAATGAATCAGTACGCACAAGAAATGGGGATGAGCCATACCAAATGGCACAATCCAAATGGGGCGATGATTTCGGTCCTTCAGGGCTACTACAATCCTCAGCGCTACGATGTCAATGCCAATAACGGAATTACAGCGCGGGACATGTCTATTCTGGCTTATCACATCGTAAACGACCTGCCAGAAATGTTGGAATACACCAAGCAAGCTCATACTACCATCATGGAAGGTACCCCCTACGAGCAAAGCTATGATAACTACAATACTTCCCTCGAAGGTGGAAAGTTCGCCCTTAAAGGAACAGATGGACTCAAAACTGGATCCAGCCCGACTGCTGACTACAACTACACCGCGACAACCAAGCGGGGGAAACAGCGGATTATCGAAGTCATTTTAGGGGTTGGGAACTACGATGTCGAGATCGCCGAAAGTTACCGCAATCAAATCGGGAATACCTTGGCTGAGAAAATGTTCGCAGACTACCAGTATAAAAAAATCCTCTCTGCAGGCGATCATACCATCGACGGGAAGACAATTCACTTGAAGCAAGACTTCTATGCGACCGTTAAGAAGGGGACGAAGCCAGCGCTAAAACTAGAAAATAACCGCCTAGTCGTCCAGAACGGCTTGCAACAGGTATCTCCAAGCATTAAACCGGGAGTGGCCGTCAGTGAGTCTAAAGCAACGACCTCTAGCAGTAAAAGCAAGGGACTCGATGTTATGTGGCTCTTCTGCTTCTTGCCTGCCGGAATTTTATACCTGATCTTTAAACAAACCGATCCAAAAAGAAGAAAATAGGAAAAGAACTCCCATTACCATAAGGTATGGGAGTTCTTGGTTTGTCGACAAAGCCATCTTAGGCCAAACCTTGAACGTAGGCATCTACTGCTACGATGGCTTGGGCAATATCAGAAGCCTTCACTTCAAATGGCATTTGATGGATGGTTTCTCCTTCGATGGTGGCCTGTTGGCCAACCTTGAGAAGATCTTCATAACTTGCAGTTTCAAGATGCATTTCTTTCAGAGTGGTTGGCATACCGATTTGTTGATAGAAACGAATGTATTTATTCAATTCTTCCTTAGGACGGTTTTCTAAGAACAATTGAACTAACGTTCCGTAGGCTACTTTTTCACCGTGAGTCAAATGGTGGATGTCCCCAGTAAGGGCTGTAAAGCCATTATGGATGGCATGGGCAGCTGCTAACCCACCACTTTCAAACCCAATACCACTAAGAAGGGTATTGGCTTCAATGATGTTTTCAAGAGCAGGGGTTACGACTTTGGCTTCACAAGCAGCCATGGCTTGGAGTCCATCAGCAAATAAGGTTTCTTCACAACGTTGTGCAATGGCGACACCCGCTAAGGTTTGTCGTTGACCCAACATGGTTTTTCCATTCGCTTGCATCACTGCACGCGCTTCTACCCAAGTTGCTAGGCCATCTGCGATACCAGAAGCGAGCAAGCGTTTTGGTGCTTGAGAGATCACTTTGCTATCCACCAAGACCAATTCTGGGTTCTTAGAATAGAAGATATAGCGCTCAAAGGCACCCTCATCCGTATAGATAACCGACAAGGCGGAAACGGGAGCATCTGTAGAGGCGATGGTCGGAGCAATCACAACTGGTGATTTTAAAAGATCGGCAATAGCTTTCGCACTATCGATGGTCTTTCCTCCACCAAGTCCAATGACCAAATCACAGCCATTTTCTTCTGCCAAACTAACCACACGATTGATTTCGTTATCAGAAGCTTCTCCATTAAAGAAGACTGGCAAGACTGTAAATCCATACCGAAGTAGATATTTTTCAAATCGTTCTCCTACGATTTCATAGACTACTGAGTCGCATAGTAATACAGGATGACTCCCCAGTTCTAAAATAGGTTTTGCATTTTCAAATAAGGCATTTTCCCCTTGAATGTAACGTGACGGACTTGCAAAATTTCTCATATACTCCTCCTTTATCAAATTATAT
>CABSQC010000091.1 GCA_902479835.1 uncultured Streptococcus sp.
ATTTCTTTGAGGTTCGCTGTATAATACTTGAGCGGTTTTTGGATATCTGATAGAGAAAAATCACTCAGATGATCGACAACAACTTTGCGCAGATCATTTCCCCCAACTGTTAAGGTCATGACACGCGCCTTCTTGAGATCCTTCTGAAGGTCTGTTTGCTTCTTGAGTCGATCTAAGATCTGAGCACTTGTATTCCCAGCTACTCCATAGTTGACAGGCTGGTACTGGCCGTCATTTTCATTGGACAGGCTTTGGGCAAGGATGGGCACAAATCCCCCTTGCTTGGTGCTATCCCCTACTCCTTCGGTCAGTGAATCTCCTAGAGCTACATAAGTATAGGTGACTTCTTTCGTAGCCATTTTGGGCTTGGTCATACGAGGAGATGCAATTGGTAGCAAAGCACAAAATAGAAAGACAAAGACAAGAAGGCTGGTTAAAAAGAAAACCAAGCCTTGCATCATTTTTTTAAGATTCATATGAATACGATCACTTATCCTTGAAAAATCACTTGTCCATCACAGATCGTATAAGCAACTTTTCCTTTTAATGTTTCACCTACAAATGGTGAATTGCCTGCTTTTGAAGCGAAATGATCCGATACCAGACGATCTGCTTCTGGATCAAAGATGGTTAAATCTGCCGGTCCATCCACTGCGATATAGCCAGCATCAAAATCATAGAGACGTGCTGGATTATAGGACATCTTTTCAAGCAATTGCATCAGGCTTAAATGGCCAGCATGCACCAAGTAGGTCAAACCAAGAGAAAGCGAAGTTTCAAGCCCAGTCATGCCAGATGGTGCTTTGGTAATATCAGGGACATTCTTCTCATCCGCATGGTGAGGCGCGTGGTCCGTCGCAATCACAGAGATGACGCCTGACTTCAATCCTTCAATCACTGCTAGACGGTCTGATTCCAAGCGAAGAGGTGGATTCATCTTAGCATTGCTTCCTTTAGTCAAGAGGAGACTTTCTGTTTTCGAAAAGTGTTGAGGTGCCACTTCTGCCGTCACATGAGCTCCTAACCCTTGGGCAAATTCCACCACCTTGACACTTTCTTCCTTGGAAAGGTGTTGGATATGGAGGTGAGCACCTGTCGCATGGGCAATCATGGCATCACGCGCAGCCATTGAATATTCAGCTACACCCGTCGCCCCACAGACATGGAAGTGTTCCTTGGCAATGTTTTCATTCAAACCAAGAATGCCATTTAACTCAGGGTCTTCTTCATGCAGACTAATAAAGGTTCCTAGACGCTTAGCTTCTTCCAAGGCTTGGCGGACAACCTTAGTGCTTTGAAGGGGAATCCCATCATCTGAAAATCCTACTGCACCGGCCTTAAGCAGTCCTTCGAAATCTGTCAGGCGTTGACCGTCAAAGTTCTTAGTCACCGTCGCAACCGTATGAATGTGAAGATTTTCCTTGGCTGCAGAAGCTAAGACTTCTTCTAAGGTAGCAATATCTGAAATGGTCGGATTGGTATTGGCCATCATAACCACTCGTGTAAAACCACCCGCAGCTGCGGCTAAGGCACCCGTATGGATATCTTCTTTATGAGTTTGACCGGGTTCACGGAAATGGACGTGTACATCGATCAATCCAGGAGCTACAACTAGACCAGTAGCATCAAGGACTTCTTGTCCATCTGTTGGGAGATTCTCAGCGATCTCTACAATTTTCTTTCCTTCAATGCGAAGATCACAGACTTGATCCAAGCCAGTTTTGGGATCCATTACGCGACCATTTTTAATGACAACCATTGCATTCTCCTTTATTCATAAAAATCAACATGCGACTCTAACAAGCGGTCGCCGTCATAGCGAAACATTGCTGAAAAGAAGGGTTTATCCTCCAACAACCACTCGACAAAGGTGTGGTCCCCTTCCCAGGTTGGTTTTGAGAGGACTTGATCGTAAGGTACCCACTCCAAGGTCCCTTCGTTACACTCGATCAGTTCTCCCTCAAAATCTGTTACCTTGAAGACATAGGTGTACCAGTCCAAATCTGGAGTAAACTCTGGAAAGGTAATGATCCCTTTCAAGACTGGCTTGGCTCTAAGGCCCGTCTCCTCAAAAATCTCACGCGCAGCACACTCCTGTGGGGTTTCCCCGCGTTCTAATTTTCCACCAACTCCGATCCATTTACCTTCATGGACATCATTGGGCTTTTTATTGCGATGCAACATGAGATATTCTTTCCCATTGTCAATGTAACAAATCGTTGCTAATTGCGGCATTTCTTTCTCCTATCTTAACCAATCAATCGGCTCGCGTCCCGCCTCTGTCAAAAATTGATTGGTTTTTGAAAAGGGTTGGGAACCAAAGAATCCTCGGTAGGCCGATAAGGGACTTGGGTGAGCTGATTCAAGGACCAAATGTCGATCTTGGGTAATCAGCGGCTTTTTCTTACGGGCATAAGATCCCCAGAGGATAAAGACAACAGGCTCCTCCAACTCATTAACCACCTTGATCACAGCATCTGTGAAAGGCTCCCAAATTTGTCCTGCATGGCCATTGGCCTGACCAGCTGGCACTGTCAAGCAGGCATTGAGCAAGAGCACTCCTTGCTCTGCCCAAGAGGTCAGATCATGGGAACGCTTCTCTCCGATATCTGAGCGCAATTCTTTGAGAATATTTTGCAAAGAAGGCGGCGCTGGTACATGATCCGGAACAGAAAAACTTAAGCCCTGCGCTTGATCCGGTCCATGGTAGGGATCTTGGCCTAAGATCAAGACCTTGACCTGATCCATCCCTGTCGTCTGCAAGGCCTTAAAGACCTTGTCACGCGGTGGATAAACCACTCCTTTGCTGTAGACTTCATTCATAAAGTCATTGATCTGGTGAAAATACCCTTCTGGAAGATGGGATTTGATGGCTTCATGCCAGGGTGAATGCTGCATGGAAACTCTCCGCTATCCAATAAATTCTTACCTTCCATTATACCACATTTGGCGCAGATCCACTGGATAAAAAAGAGGCTGGACATTTTTATCCAACCTCAATTTCTGCCTGTCAAACAAGCCAGAGCTTTTAGGTATTTTCTTTCTTGGTAAATCCTGCTAGACCGATCGAAGCGACTAGTAAAATTTGCGGTAAGAATTGGATGAGGTAGCGGGTCTTCCCTCCTTCAAAGATGGTTAAGAAGAGCAAGCCACCAAAAACCGCTAAGGAAAGGAAGTTAAAGTCATCTGTATCTCGACGTTTGAGATAAGCTCCAACCAAACCAGCTGATAGGACGATCCAGATCAGCTGCTTGACAAATTCATAATACCTGTACTGCGGGCGATCAATGCTGAGAAAATAGGTCCGCACCCATTTTGCCAGACCATTATTTTTAGTCAGGGGTGCATAGAGAGGATTGATAAAAGGCGTCTTCTCATACTCTACATCTCGGTAAAGCCAACCTAGGGTCCCTTCTGCTACCGTCAAGGATTGCTTGTAGTAGATATGCCCGATCAAACCGAACGGTCCGTACTCCTTGAGACGGCGCTTGATTTCTTTGATCACATTTTCTTTTTTAAAGAGGCCATTGTTGTAATCCGATCGCTTATCCTCATCAATATAGGCTAGCAAGCCTTCTTTCATATCTTCTTGGTTGTGCCCCATATCTGTCAAGCCCAGATTGATAAACGAGAGAGGTCCTTTAGCCAGCCCTTCTTGTTTCAAGATCGGTACAACTCTTTGATGATTGACCGCTGTATTCAATCCTGCAAAGACAAAGCCCGTCGTCAAGACCGTCACCGTAGCAATGTTTCCAAAGGCCTTCCAATTTCCTCTGAAAAAGAGCACAGCCCAAAAGGCAATCATGACAATAATCGTCGTTGGACGGATCAACATGGTCACGCCAGATAAGATTCCCAAACCAACAATCTTCTTCCAGGAGACTGCTTGATCTTCCTTTAAGAGATCCAAGGCCCACCATAACTGAAGAGCGATCAAAGGAAGAGGCGGAATGTCCGTATACATGGAATAGAAATACGGCGAATAACAGATCAAGCTCACATAGAAGAGATAGATCAGATTAGCCGTTTTTTGATTGAAATGCTTCTGGGACAGCTTGTACAAGAGGACTGCACCCAGATTGACATAGAGGATATTGAGAGCCTGCATGACCCACAGACCGCTAGAGCCAAATAAGACATAGAAAAACTTCTCGTAAAGAAAGAGCGGAATGTTATTGGGATTGCGACTGAGGTAGTTGGTGATGGAAGATTGCTTAAGAAGATCAAAAGCTCCTTTGAAAACAACCGCGGCATCCCGACGGATAAAGAGCTCCGCACAAACCATAACAATCAACTGAAAGACAAGGGCTCCAAGCAAGAAGCCTTTTTTATGCCGAGTCAACCAAGCAAAGGCACTCTTTAGCCCATCGCGTTTCAGCCAGGCTAGCAGAAATAGCAATCCAGCACCTAAAATGGCTAGCCATGAAATCTCTCTCAGATAGATCACACTGATCAAGAACCAGTGGACCATCACTAGCAACATGACAACATGAAGCATCCCAAATAGAATACGTTTACTTTTCGATAACATAGGTCCATTATATCAAAAAAACAGCATTTCTGCTGTTTTGGGGTGGTACGAAATCATTCAGGTTGGGGAATAATCTTAATTATTTAGGGTCTTTCTTAAAATCAAACTCTATTTCCCGAGGCTCTGTGAATTCAAGGCCTCTATAAAAAAGAACAACCAACAAATATAAAATCAATCCCAAAAACAAGCGCATTTGAACAAAATAAGCTAAAAACAGAACAATAGAGCTTAAACAAACAAGGGCAAACAATTGACGTTTTCTCATTTTTCGCATTCACCACACCTCGGTTCCATTTGCTGTTTTTTGAAGATACTCTGTAGGCTTTATCTGACCAACAAATACTAGTTCTGCTTCATTTTTTTCAACAAACCATTTCAACTGCACATATCTGGCAATAGTGACCAACCATAAAGTGATCATAACTGCAAAGAGAAACAAAAGGACATTTATCGCTCCTTCTCTAACATTCAAATCAAGATTTGCTTTCCCAAAGAAAAGATCCATGGGAAGG
>CABSQC010000092.1 GCA_902479835.1 uncultured Streptococcus sp.
CTTTGACCAATCCAGACGGGAGCCTCTCTAGACAGAAGGTCAAGGTCATCACCCAGCAGTTGGCTCTCTTACACGAATCGGGCCATGAGTTGATCTTGGTCTCATCAGGGGCGGTTGCTGCTGGGTTTGGTGCCCTTGGTTTTAAGAAACGGCCGATTAAGGTGGCAGACAAGCAAGCCTCTGCGGCAGTTGGTCAAGGTTTATTGATGGAAGAATATACCTCTAATCTTCTTTTACGCAATATTGTTTCTGCACAGATTTTATTAACCCAGGATGACTTTGCGGATCAACGTCGCTATAAGAATGCCCACCAGGCCCTTTCTGTCTTACTCAACCGTGGGGCGATTCCGATTATCAATGAAAATGATACGGTCTCTATCGCTGAGCTAAAAGTTGGTGACAATGATACCTTGAGTGCGCAGGTTGCGGCCATGGCCCAAGCGGATCTTTTGGTGCTGTTGACGGATGTAGATGGCCTCTATACAGCCAATCCTTCTCAGGATCCAACAGCCAAGCGTTTGGAGCGGATCGAGCACATTTCTCGCGAGATGATCGAGATGGCTGGAGGTGCGGGTAGTAGCAATGGAACTGGCGGAATGCTGACCAAACTCAAGGCAGCGACCCTGGCGACAGAGTCAGGAGTTCCCGTCTATATTTGCTCGTCTCTCAAGCCTGATGCCTTGATCGAAGCGGCGCAAGAACAAGCAGATGGCAGTTACTTCCTTGCAGAGGACAAAGGCTTAAAAACCCAGAAGCAATGGCTAGCTTTTTATGCAGAAAGTAAAGGAGCTCTTTGGGTGGATGCTGGGGCGGCTGAGGCCTTGTTGGAATACGGAAAGAGCTTATTAATTTCGGGTGTGACCAAGGCGGAAGGGGATTTTTCTTATCAAGACATCGTCAGTGTCTATCATCAAGAGTCAGGACAATTACTAGGGAAAGGGAAGGTTCGTCTCGGCCAGTCAGCTGTGCGCGATATGCTCCAATCTAAAAAAGCCAGGGGAATCCTCATCCACCGGGATGATTGGATCTCGGTAACTCCTGAGATTGACTTACTCTTTACAGAATTCTAAAGGAAAATGTATGGAAACAACACAAGTACAATTAGCCTTAGCGAGATCGGCTAAGAAAAGCATCAATACGGCCAGTACAGCTCTTAAAAATCAGGCCTTAGAAGCTATGGCCAGCCAGCTTCTGAAAGCGACAGAAGCCATTTTAGCAGCCAATCAAATCGATATGGAAGCGGCACGCGGGAAGATCTCTGAAGTCATGCTCGATCGCCTATTTCTTGATCAAGAGCGGATTGCAGGGATGGCACAAGGGATCCGTGCTTTAATCGATCTGCCAGATCCGATTGGGGAAGTGCTGGATACTGAAGTTTTGGAAAATGGTCTTGAAATCCAGAAAGTTCGAGTAGCCATGGGCGTCATTGGGATCATTTATGAAAGCCGTCCAAATGTAACGTCAGACGCTGCAGCCCTTGCCATCAAGAGTGGAAATGCAGTGGTTCTTCGTACTGGAAAGGATGCCTTTCATTCCGCCCAAGCGATCGTGACCGCACTCAAGGGTGGATTGGAAGAAGCCGGACTCAATCCAGACCTTCTCCAATTGATCCAAGATACGAGTCGAGCTTCCAGCCTTGCTATGATGAAGGCCAAGGGCTACCTGGACTTGCTTATTCCACGAGGTGGTGCTGGCTTGATCCAAGCAGTGGTTGAAAATGCCATTGTCCCCGTGATCGAGACAGGAACTGGAATTGTTCATGTCTATGTGGACAAGGAGGCTGACTTCCAGAAAGCCCTAGCGATTATTGATAATGCCAAGACCAGTCGCCCCTCTGTCTGCAATGCGATGGAGGTCTTGTTGGTCGATCAAGCGATCGCGTCTGATTTCTTGCCCTTGGTCAAAGAGCGCTTAGTGGATGAGCGGGAAAGATCGGTTGAGTTGCGTCTAGATGAGGACGCACAGGCTATCATTTCTGGAACAGCAGCACAGGAGCAGGATTTTGATACCGAATTTTTAGATTATATTTTAGCAGTCAAGGTTGTTGATGGAGTCAAGGAAGCGGTGGACCACATTGAAGCTCATAGCACCCATCATTCAGATGCTGTTGTGACTGAAAATCCTGAGACAGCCGCTTATTTTACCAAGCAAGTAGATTCAGCAGCCGTTTATGTCAATGCGTCTACACGCTTTACAGATGGAGGTCAATTTGGCCTAGGTTGTGAAATGGGGATCTCGACCCAAAAACTCCATGCGCGTGGACCAATGGGACTGCGGGAGATGACCAGTTACAAGTATATCGTCAGTGGAAATGGTCAAGTGAGGTAAGTCATGAAAGTAGCATTTATCGGTCTTGGAAATATGGGAGCTAGTCTGGCCAAAGCGGTCGCAAAAGAAGTGGCTAGCACAGACCTGCTCTTGGTCAACCGTTCCCCACAAAAGGTTGAAGAGTTTATCAGCCAATATGGGGGAACAGCGTCTGATCTTGAACAAGTCTTTCAAGAGGCTGAAGTGATCTTTTTAGGAGTCAAACCCTATCAGATTTGCCCTCTCCTAGAGGAGTATCAGGGCATCTTGGCTCAACGTTCTAATCTGTTGCTGGTTTCCATGGCCGCAGGCCTGGAACTGGAGCGAATGGCAAGTGTAGTTAAAAATGAGCGGGTGGGGCTCATCCGCATCATGCCTAATACGCCTGTAGCCATCGGTCAAGGTGTCATTAGTCTGAGCCGCTCCCAAGCAGTGACAGACCAGCAACTAGCCCAAGTCAAACAGCTCTTAGCAGGAGCAGGGGCCCTCTACGAAATCGAAGAAAAATTGATGGATCCTGCAACGGCTATCGCAGGCTGTGGTCCAGCCTTTGTTTATCAGATGATCGAAGCCATGGCGGATGCAGGAGTAGCCTTGGGACTTTCACGAGAGCAAGCCTTGCAGATGGCGGGCCAGACTTTCAAAGGGGCCGCCAGTATGGTCTTAGAGACGGGGCAACATCCTGGAAGCTTGAAGGATGCAGTTTGTAGCCCGGGTGGCTCAACCATCGCAGGAGTCAATCACTTAGAACAAGTCGGCCTACGGGGCAACATTATTGCAGGTGTGGAAGCTGCCTACAAACGCACCCAAGAAATGGGACAAGAGGCAGGGAAGAATTAGAAAAAAGATTGGTTTTTTGGCCGATCTTTTTTTACGTTAGAGCGACTCTATCTCTACGAAGCCACTTTCAGTCAGACGATAGATTTTTTGGCAGACTTCTTTGAGAAAGGTCCGGTCGTGGGAGACCGTGACTAGTCCGCCTGGGTAGTCTGTGAATAGGCGTCGAATTTCTGGTTGGGAAGTGGGGGAAAAATTGCGAGTAGGCTCGTCCAAGAGCAGAAACTGGGGACATGTGAGCACTAATTGAAGGAGAATGAGTTTTCCTTGCTGGCCACCAGAAAGTTCATAGATAGGATGTTGCATTTCAGAATAGGTAAAGTTGAGGGAGGCTAAATGCAATTGAATGGTGTTGATTTCTTCGCGATCGCCTGAATGCTGTAGAAATTGAACCGGTGTCTGAGTCAGAGGGAGAAGTTCAGTGTAATCTTGTGGCATATAGGCAGTGCGGATACTTTCATTCTTCTGTAGACTTTTCCATATCATTTTTAGGAAAGTGGATTTCCCCACACCGTTGGAACCGATAATCCCTATTTTATCCTGTCCTAGAAGAGTAAGGGAGAGGTTCTTGACCAGGACCCGATCACCAATGGCGAGTTCTTCCTGATCTAATAGAAGGACTCGTTTTTGAGGAGACAAGGGAGTGAGGGGAGGAAAATGCAGATTGATGACTTCCTCATCATAGGGTTGGGGAGTCATGGATTGGAATTCTCGCTCGTAGCGCTTTTCTTGTGAGAGGAGGGACTTCATTTTCTTTGCCAGGAGACGTCCAGCAGTGCTATCCTTAGTGTTTCGTAAGGATGTTTCAACTTGCTGACGGACGCGGCGATGCTTCTCCATTGTTTTCTTGTAGGTTCGTTGATCGTTGGCAGCTTGCTGGGACTGTTGCTTAAATTGTTGTTCCCTCTGGCTACTGTAGTCTTGATAGCCTAGGTGCTCTACGATGGTTTCAGCTTCTTTGCGGTGTTTGATCTGTCTGAGGTGAATGATGGTATCCGCCGTCTGAGTCAAAAAATCCTCATGATGGGAAATAAATATTATGGTTTGAGGACTAGTTTGGATCATCTGCTGGAGCCAGTCCAAGGTCTCCAAATCCAAATCATTTGAAGGTTCATCTAAAAATAGTAATTCATGAGGACAACAAAGTTCGTGAAGCAGTTGAACTTTGAGGGCTTCTCCTCCAGATAGACTTCCGATAGCTTGATCGCTTGCAAATCGGTCGCTATTAAAATGCAATTGATCAGCCAGTCTGTAGAGGCTGGCATAGTCTAGCTCGTCCTTTCCAAAAAAATATTCTTCCAAGGTTTTCCTCTTCAATGTTTCCGGCAACGCCTGGGGAATATAGGCATAGGAGTGAAAGGAAGTGGTGATTTCTCCTTCCGTTATCAGATAATCTGGTAGGGATTTTGGGGACATAAGGACCTGAAGCAAGGAAGATTTTCCATTCCCTTCTTCGCCAATAATAGCAACTTTTTCTCCTTCATGAATGGTTAAGGACAGATCACGAACCAGATCGCGTAAATCTTTTGTATGGCGGATGGTGAGGTGGGATAGTTTTAGCATAAGATTCCTTTCTACTGGGGCAAAAAAACAGCTCTACCTATTTAGTAGAGCTGTATTCAAGTGGAACCCAGGCAGAAAAAGACCTTATTTAGCCAAAAAAAGTTGGAAAATAGGCAAGAGGGTACACAAAAAGAGATAGAACAAGCAGTACACTAAATAAAGTATTTTATTTAACGAAACTTAGTTGTTCATATCTCCTTACCTCCGAATATGATTAGGTTTATTCTATTCCTTTTATTCGTTATTGTCAAGGAATTCCTTGCTTCTTATTCCCTTTTCTTTTCGGACTCGGGGGGATTTTATGGTATAATTA
>CABSQC010000093.1 GCA_902479835.1 uncultured Streptococcus sp.
TCGGTAATTCGTTAGAATTCGATTTCGTCGTCCCACCTCCGCACAGTTGAGTAGGGCTGTAAAAGCTGATGAAATCAGCGTAGTAGAGCCCACTCAACCACTGCGTCTTGCTCGACAATCCAAAGACAATTGAGAGGCTAGGACTTTTGTCCCAGCCTCTTATGTTTTATCTCATTGTCACAAATTCTTCGGATCCGGTTGGGTGAATGGCGACGGTTGCGTCGAAATCGGCTTTTGTCGCTCCCATCTTGATAGCAACGGCAAATCCTTGGATCATTTCGTCCACGCCATATCCAAGTCCATGGAGACCAACGACTTTTTCTTCTGGCCCCGCAGTGATGAGTTTAAATTTTGCCTGCTGGCGGTGTTGGGTAACGGCGGTATACATAGAAGCAAATTGAGAAGTATAGACTTTAATATTCTCTTTTCCATAAGTTTGTAGGGCTTCCTCTTCCGTTAAGCCCACCGTTCCGATAGCAGGGTGAGAAAAGACAACAGTCGGGATGTTTGTATAATCCATTTTGGCATTGACTTTTCCATTGAATAGTCGTTCAGAAAGAGTGCGTCCAGCTTTAATAGCGACAGGGGTTAATTCTTTTTCTCCTGTGACATCCCCAAGAGCATAGATTCCTGGAATAACTGTATTCTGGTATTCATCCACTGCGATGAATCCTTTTTCATTTAAGGTGACGCCGGCAGCTTCTAAATTGAGATCCTGGACATTTGGTTTTCGTCCTGTTGCCCAGATAACATGATCTGCCACGTGGCTGGTCATATCTTCAAAATATATCTTCACACGACCGTCTGCTAATTTTTCAAGCTTCATGGGAACCTTATGTTTGTGAAGCGGAAGGTTTTGTTTTTCCATTTCTTCCATTAAGCCATCGACAATGTAGGAATCAAACTTTCTTAAGGGACGATCACCGCGAACGAAGAGATCGGTCTGAACACCAAGGGCATGGAGCATACCGGCTAGTTCCACCGCGATATAGCCAGCCCCAATAATGGCAACAGATGTAGGGAGTTCTTCCCAAGCAAAGACATCATCAGAAGTTTCGCCGAATTCTGATCCAGGAACAGAAGGGATATGAGGATGGGCTCCAGTCGCAATCACGATATGCTTGGCCTGGATCGTTTCTCCATTGACCTCAATCGTATGAGCATCCACAAAACGAGCACGACCTTCAATCAATTCGACTCCATTGCGTTTAAAACTACCATCAAAAGAATTCCGAGAACGATCTATATATGCTTCGCGATTTTTTCTTAAGGTTGCAAAATCAAATTTAGTCTGTTCAAAAGTAAATCCATAGTCTGGTCCATAATCGCGGATAGCTTCTGCAATTTGTGCACCATACCACATAATCTTTTTAGGTACACATCCTCTGTTGACACAGGTGCCCCCCAATTGTTTTTCTTCGATGACAGCAGCGCGTGCTCCGTGCTCCCCAGCCCGGTTCATAGTAGCGATTCCTCCACTACCTGCACCGATTGAAATAATATCAAATTCTTTCATGTTTTCCTCCTAAATGGGATTTCAGTTTGATTGTAATATCAATTGTTACAAAAGTCAAGGGTTTAGCATGTTACCAAGTATTTAAATTTCATTTTGCTGTGTCAATTTTAGATAGAAAAGTAAGGAAATATGGTATACTATGGTATAGAAAAAAACGCTTTCTTTGATGGAGAAAAACGATGAAGAAATTGAAAAAATGGCAACTATTTACAGCTGCAGGTGCGGCAATTGCGGTGATTGGAACAGGAAGTGTGATGATGTTTTCACATCCAAGTACTTCTGATCAAGCAATCACGAAAGAAACTCCAATGGTGCAAACGGTCAAGGATGGCTCGATCGCTTCTTCTGTCTTGTTAACTGGGAAGGTCACTGCTAATCAGGAGCAGTATGTCTATTTTGATGGAACCAAAGGTGATTTGCAGTCGATTTTGATCAATGTAGGAGATCAAGTGACGGCCGGTCAGCCAATCGTTCAATATAGCAGTACGGAGGCCCAAACAGCTTACGATGCAGCCGTTCGTGCTGTCAATAAGGCAGATCGTCAGTTAAATGATTTACTGACAAATGGTGTGACCATTGATACGACAGGAGATGAAGAAGCAGATGCCAAGTCAGCTTCACAGACCCAACGCACTGTTGATTCTCAAGCAAGCGATTTACGAGATGCCAAGTCTGATGCGGTTGATAATATGAACAAGGCTAAGGCACTTCTGGATGCGACGACAGTCAAGAGTAATACAGATGGCACTGTCGTTGAAGTCAATAAAGATGTTTCAAAATCAACCACGGGTACCAATCAAATTCTGGTACATATTGTGAGCAACGGTCACTTACAAGTCAAAGGAGAATTGTCTGAATACAATTTGGCCAATATCTCTGAAGGTCAGGAAGTGGTTCTCACTTCCAAAGTTTATCCGGATAAAACCTGGACAGGAAAGATTTCTTATGTAGCGAATTATCCGACTGACGCGGCTCAAGCAGGTACCAATGCAGCAGGTGGAACACAAGGAAGTGGGGGAGCCAAGTACCCATTCACAGTAGATATTACCAGTGACATTGGGGAACTCAAACAAGGCTTTTCTGTCAATATTGAAGTCAAAAGTTCTACTCAACATCCACTTGTTCCCGTGACCAGTGTCATGGCTGATGGAGATACGAGTTATGTATGGACGGTCGAAAATGGTAAGGCTAAGAAAGTAAAAGTGACGCTTGGTAACGCCGATGCAGAAAACCAGGAAATCTTGTCAGGGTTGAAGAAAGATGCCCAAGTTATTGTGAATCCTAATGAGAAACTGGAAGACGGAAAAGAGATCGGAAAATATGACAAAATTGATTGAACTAAAAGGAATCAATAAAACCTATAAAAATGGGGATCAGGAACTTCGTGTCTTAAAAGACATCGATTTAGAAGTCGAAGAGGGAGAATTTGTGGCCATTATGGGTCCATCTGGCTCAGGGAAATCGACCTTAATGAACGTCATTGGCTTGTTGGACCGCCCGACCAGCGGAGAGTATTTCCTAGAAGGTCAGGAGGTTGGAAATCTCAGTGAGAAAAAATTAGCGCGTGTTCGAAATGAACAGATTGGTTTTGTCTTTCAACAATTCTTTCTTCTCTCCAAGCTCAATGCCTTTCAAAATGTAGAACTCCCTCTCATTTATGCAGGGGTTCATCCTGCTAAAAGAAAGGAATTAGCTGAACAATATCTTGAAAAGGTAGAGCTTCATTCTCGCATGCACCATTTGCCTTCGGAACTCTCTGGAGGTCAAAAACAGCGGGTTGCGATAGCTCGAGCTCTCGTCAATCAGCCAGCCATCGTCTTAGCAGATGAGCCGACTGGTGCCCTAGATACTAAGACGGGAGAGCAAATAATGGACTTGTTAACTAAGCTGAACCAAGAAGGAAAGACCATTATCATGGTTACACACGAACCAGAAATTGCAGCTTTTGCTCATCGTCGCATTGTCATTCGTGATGGAGTGATCTCCTCAGATAGCAAGCTGGAAAGGGGGACCTAATGCAAAATTGGAAATTTGCGATCAGCTCGATTATGAGCCATAAATTACGGTCTTTCTTGACCATGGTGGGGATCATTATAGGAGTTGCCTCTGTTGTTGTCATCATGGCTCTTGGAGATGGCATGAAAGCTGGTGTTACCAAGACCTTCACTAAGGACCAAGAATATGTACAAATCTCCTATTCTCCCAATAAGAGTGGTTATGTGACTGGGATCAATATTGGTCCCTCTGAGGAAACAGGAGAAGGCGGAAGCGAAAGTGGCCCTGCAGCTGAGGATCGAGGGATGGCTGCTCCATCAGATATCGAGGGAGAAAATGCTGAAGATATTGATGGTCAAGTCAAAGAAGCACCACCAGTTGTGCAAGAATCTTGGGTCAAGGAATTAACCAAGATTCAAGGAATCGATGGCTATTATGTAGGCAATACCTCCAATGCAACCATTGCTTTTCAAAAGAAAAAAGCAGACGGGGTGAATATCCAAGGGGTAAATGAGACCTATTTTTCTGTCAAGAAGGTGGAACTCCTATCTGGCCGAAAATTAACGCCTGCAGACTATAGTAATTTCTCACGGGTAGTGCTTCTTGATGAAGGCTTGGCTCAACAATTATTTGGAACGGAAAATCCACTGAATCAGGTGGTCTCTGTTGGGGACAACAATTATCGCGTCGTTGGAATTTTCAAGGATCCAAATGCAGGGACTGCCCTCTATGGAGCTTCTTCAGGTGGTAGTGCCCTAATGGCCAATACCCAGCTAGCTTCTGAATTTGGAACAGACGAGATTCAGAACATCGTCGTTCACGTTCCAAATGTGAAAGAAATCAAATCTGTTGGGATCGAAGCTGCTCAAAAGCTAACAGAACTTTCAGGTGTTCGCCAAGGAGAATTCCAAATCTTTAATTTAGATAGCATCTTAGAGGAAACTAATAAAGTAGTAGGAATTATGACGACAGTAATTGGGGCTATTGCAGGGATTTCCCTCTTGGTTGGTGGGATTGGAGTCATGAATATCATGTTGGTTTCTGTCACTGAGCGGACGAGAGAAATTGGTCTTCGAAAAGCATTGGGAGCAACTCGAGGTAAGATTCTGGTTCAATTTTTGATTGAGTCTATGGTCTTGACCATCATTGGTGGGCTAATTGGACTTGGCCTTGCTTATGGTGTGAATAGCTTGATTACTACACTTGCTGCATCCTCCCTAGAAGGACCGCCGATTATTTCCTTAAATGTTGCTATCGGTAGTATTATTTTCTCTGCATTTGTTGGCATTATCTTTGGGATTTTACCAGCAAATAAGGCTTCTAAGTTAAACCCTATTGAAGCACTGCGTTATGAATAAAAAAATAGGAGCGAGTCAGGATGAATGGTGCAAGATTCTCCACGCTCCTTTTTTATGTTTTTGTTGAATAGTATATCGAAACCTTTTTAATTATCTTGCCTTAGATAGTTCATGCTGTTTGGGGAGTCAACGACGGTGTTCTGA
>CABSQC010000094.1 GCA_902479835.1 uncultured Streptococcus sp.
GCTTATGTAGCTGAAGCAGCTAAAATGTTGCCGAGGAACAAGGCTCGTAAGGTACGGATCGAACACGATAATGGCGTTTTTGAAGGGCCAGCGTCGATGATTTTTGTGGCTTTGACCAACTCTATTGCTGGCTTTGAAAGTGTCGCACCAGATGCTAAGCTCGATGATGGAAACTTCACCTTGATTATCGTAAAAACTGCTAAGCTCTTTAACATGTTGTCCTTGATGATTCAGGCCATTAATGGAGGCAAGCATGTGCACGATGAAAATGTAGAATATCTCAAGACCAAGAAGTTGTCGATCGAAATGTTAGGGAAAAATGCTCAACCATTCCGCATCAATCTAGATGGCGAATATGGGGGAGATACGCCGGTTGAATTTGATGTCTTCCATAATCACATGGAATTCTTTGCAAATATTGATGAAATCAACAACGATGCTTTGGTTCACCCATCTGAAGAGTAAAACAAATAGTTGGAACCATGTCCGTGTTTCACGAGCGAATGGTTCCTTCGGTATCAAATTGGAAATAGGAAAATGTTATGCGACAATACCATGTAAAGCTTCATTTTCATAAGCAAAAAGGAAATTATTTTGCCTATGATATGTGGCAATGGCAGGATCAAGTAGAAGGAAAATCAGTCTCTTTCTCCAAGTTGGATTATTTTGGAGTAGAGGGAAATCTGGTATACGAGAGCGAGGATGCCTTGAGCCGGGGTCATGTCTTGGTTAAAGAAGGAGATTGGCTCACCCAAACCCGTGATTTTGAAATCGAACTCTTACCAGAAGGGCATGTTCGAGAAGTTTGGGTTCTCGATGGGGATGATACTGTCTATTATTCTTTGCAAGCTGCTTTGACGAGTCATGCTTATAGTCATCGTCAGCCTCATGCCTACGATATGGCGACCCATGCCAAGGAATTTGACACCAAATGGGGTTATCAAGGCTGGCTCGGTCATCGGGAGGAAGAAGGTGAGCATTGCTTTAAACTATGGGCACCAACGGCTAAGAAAGTTGAATTGTTGCTTTATCAATCAACTGAGCTGGATGCACCTGTTTGGAAGAGTATTCCGATGACGCGTGGCAAACAAGAGTCTAGCTACCACCCAGAAAATACCCATGGTGTTTGGATTTTAGATTTTCTAGGAAATTTAAGTGGCATGGCTTATCAATATCGTGTGCATTTTGAACACCAGACTCAAGTGACGCGCGATCCTTATAGCATTGCAACGACAGCCGATGGAATGCGCTCAGCCATTCTCTCAAGAGCAGATCGTCAGTTTGATTGGGGCACTAAAAAAGGCGCCGATGTGACTCCCTGGCGCCTGGATAATCCTTGTCAAGCAGTGATCTATGAGATGCACCTTCGGGATTTGACCAAGTCACCGACATCAGGTGTGGACGAGTCTTTGCGTGGGACCTATCTGGGGGCTTGCCAAGAAGGAACCGTCAATAGCCATGGAGATGCGACTGCCTTTGATTATATCCGTCAATTAGGGGTCAATGTCGTGCAATTGCAGCCGATATCTGATCGCTATAAACAGTACGATGAAGAAGGTCGTGTGACCTACAATTGGGGTTACGACGTTCAGAATCATTCTGCACCAGAAACCAGTTTTTCAACAGATCCATCCAATCCCAAACAAACCATGAAAGAGCTTAAAACTATGATCCGGGCTTATCATGAAGCTGGGATTTCTGTAGTCATAGATGTGGTCTACAATCATACCTACTCAACTGAGCATGGTCCTTTCCAAAATACAGTTCCGGATTATTATTACCGGATGGATCCAGATGGGCGCTTCCAAAATGGGACAGGCGTCGGTAATGAGACGGCAAGTGAGCATGAGATGTACCGCAAGTACATGATTGATTCCCTTACGCACTGGGTCAAAGAGTACCAGATCGATGGTTTCCGCTTTGATTTGATGGGCATTCACGATGTGACGACAATGAATGCTATTCGGGAGGCGATGGATGCTCTGGATCCTCGCATTCTCCTTTATGGAGAAGGTTGGGACATGGGAACCGGTCTCGCACCAGAGGATAAGGCTAAGAAAGACAATGCGGCGCAATTGCCACGTATTGGATTCTTTAACGACACGGAGCGCGATGCTATTAAAGGGGCTGAGGTTTATGGTTCCATCAAACGTGGCTTTGTCAGCCGAAAATCGACGGAGAATATCGTTGCCCGTGCTGTTCTAGGTAGTGCAGAGCTTGGCAATTATTTAAGTCCCAATCAGGTCTTGAATTATGTGGAGGCTCATGACAATTATAATCTCTATGACTTGCTTCAGACCCTCCATCCAAATGAAGAAGTAGCAGGCTTGGTCAAGCGCTCAGAGTTGGCTACGGCTATGAACCTGCTCTTCCAGGGTATGGCCTTTATGCAATTGGGTCAAGAGTTTATGCGGACTAAATTGGTAGCGACAGGTCCTGATGGAGAGATCACACCTTTGGATCGTGAGCGGGCCATGAATTCCTACAATGCTCCAGATTTTGTGAATCAGGTCAATTGGGATTTGGTCAGTCAGAATAAGGAATCAATCGCCTACATCCGAAGCTTGATCGCCTTGAAGACAAGTCTTCCTGTCTTAGGGCTTGAAAGCTATGATAACATCTACCAACAAGTCTTTATCCAATCTGCGACAGATACTAGTGGTCTTGTCATCTATGAACTAACAGGAGACAAGAAGTACTTGGTGATATTTAATGCCAGCGGGCTTCCATATTACCTCCAAAATTCAGATAAATTGAAATTAATGGTTGGTAATAGTCGCCATAAACGTCCCTTCTATGTGGAGAATTTAACAGCTTCTATTTTTGAAGTCTTAGATAAAAGTAAGGTATGATACTTCTTTAAGAAATCGCAAAACCCCTGAGTTTTTACTCAGGGATTCTCTTTATTTAGAAGAACTGCTACTGGTCTCTGTTGAGGAAGAACTATCGTCTTCTGGGTGCAATTCTTTATAAGTTGGTGCCTTGAAGAGATCAACGGTGGACTGGTTGCCACGTTGGTTATAAAGGCTGGTTGATTTGTCACCTTTTTCCTTTTCAATCTTCTTCAATGCTTTGAAGGAATTGGTGTAGGAATAATCTTCTGGATCGACTTTTCCAAGATCATTGCCCTTGAAGAAGCGAAGGAGATCACCGGTCTGGATGCTATCGCTAATCTTCAATTGCAGGTTAGCAGCTTCCCTGATCTTGTCCAGTTCTTCCTTGGTTTTTTCGTCTGGGTTCGTGATTTCCTCACCTGTTTTGGTGTAATAGGTCCGGCCACTATAGCTCGTATACTCTGGAGTAACAAAGTAGTTAGCGGAGCGGAAGGCGACGATTTGATCATGTTCTGGTGAGAGCATATCTTGACCAACTTGGAGGAATTTGTTGGATTCAATACCTAACAAATGTTCCAAGGTTGGGAGCATATCAATTTCGCCACCATAGGTATCAATGATGCCACCCTTATCCATACCTGGAATGACTACCATATAAGGTACGCGTTGCAACATGGCATTATCATAGCTTGACCACGTTTCAGAGTTCTTACCAAGTAGAGGAGCAAGAGCTGGGTTGCGGGAGTTTGAAATTCCGTAGTGGTCCCCATAGAGAACGATGATGGAATTTTTGTAAAGACCAGATTCTTTCAGGTAATCAAAGAAGGCCTTGATCGAAGAATCTAGGTAGTTAGCGGTCGCAAAGTAGCCATTGATGGTTTCGTCCTGTGTTTTAGCTAGTGGGAATCCAAGATCATCTCCCGACAAGCTGGTCGTATAAGGATAGTGGTTGGAAACCGTAATGAACTTAGTATAGAAAGGCTGTTGCAATCTTTCTAGGTATTTGATGGAATCCTTGAGCATGTATTTGTCATTAAGACCATACTGGAAGGAATTGCTGCTGTTTTGTTTGGTGAAGTAGCTGGCATCAAAGAAGTAATTGTAGCCCCATTGTTTATAGGCGGTATTTCGGTTCCAGAAACTTCCAGCATTCCCGTGGAAAACAGCGCTAGAGTTGTAACCATTTTTTGAAAGAATAAATGGTGCAGCCTGTTGGGTATTGGTTCCACCATAGTTCACCATAAAGGAACCTTGGTTGAGTCCGAAGAGGCCTGTTTCAATCATGGTCTCAGCATCGGACGTTTTCCCTGCCTTGACTTGGTTAAAGACGTTTGAAAAGGCAAAGGTTTCCTTCGAGTGGTAAAGTGAGTTTAAGAAAGGTGTCACTTCATATTCTTTATCGTCTACTTTCAACTTGTAATCGATCAAGAATTGTTGGAAACTTTCCAAGTGAATGTAGATGACGTTACGGCCTTTGGCCATTCCAAAGTACTCAGGATTAGGCTTGGCATAATGCTGTTGGATATATTCTTCCACCGGTTTTAAATCTGCTTCGGAGGCTTTGGAACGTTCTTTGTTGGCAGCATAGGTCTGATTAGCGCTATACCCCAGAAAGGCTGGTAAGCCTAGGGCACGAACGACATAGTAGTTTGAGAACCCACGAGTCAAGAGCTCAGGTCGGTCAATTTCTGCAAGGAAAAGGTTGGCCGAAAAGAGCATAGCCGATAAAGAGGTAACCGCAAAACTAGCTCGTTTATTGAAGGGACGATTGTCCATTCGAATCCATTTCTTAAAGAAGAAGAAAGCTAGAATAGGGAAATCTAGAATGTAGATCACATCCCAAGGTCGGAACAATTCTAAAGCAGCAGCTCCGAGACCGGCAGAAACCTTGCTGGAAGCCAACATGGTATTAACTGTTACAAAGTCTGTAAATTCTCGATAATAAATGGAATTGGAAATCAACCAGATAAATAAGAGAAGGTAGATCCCAAAGGCCAAACTATAAAAGAGCTTGGTAGGTTTGATATAGAGTGCTAGACCGATTAACAGTAAGCTGACCGGAAATGGGTTGATCACTGCTAGAAAGATCTGATAAGGTCCCTGAATGTCTAAATTAAAATCAACTGAATAGGCCCACAT
>CABSQC010000095.1 GCA_902479835.1 uncultured Streptococcus sp.
GTTTTAAGTATCATCGGTACAGCAGTCAATCCATTAAAAGATTCATATGCTGTTGGGTCTGCATTGGTTTATGGAAATATTGATGAATTTGGACCTAACTTCATCCCAGGTCTTATCTATGAAGTCATCAAGATTGTTTCTATGTACTTCACCATTCACTACATCAGCAAGTACAAGTTGAATCTTCAATAATAACAGCAAATTGAGCAAGGAGCTTCCCAGCGGAAGCCTTCTTGTTCAATTTTTTTCTTTTGCATTTTTAGCTACATTTTGATATACTGATTGTATTCGTTTTGGGGTCGTTACGGATTCGACAGGCATTATGAGGCATATTTTGCAACTCATCTAGCGGATGTAAAACGCCAGTTAAATATAACTGCAAAAAATAATAATTCTTACGCTTTAGCTGCCTAAACACCAGCATGCGTGACCCGATTCGAATCGCTCGTGTTTGATGACAGGTCTTAATTATAGCGAGATACGATCTAGCTTGGTCTAGGAGTTAGATAAGAGATTGATAGACTCGCAGATACAGGGCTTGAGTTATGTGTCGTGTAGCTGTTAAACTAAGACATAACCTATGGTTGTAGACAAATATGCTGGCAGGTGTTTGGACGTGGGTTCGACTCCCACCGGCTCCATATTTTTATTCATGGAAGATTACTCAAGAGGCTTAAGAGGCCGTGTTGGAAACGCGGTAGGCGTGTAATAGCGTGCGTGGGTTCGAATCCCATGTCTTCCGTTGTTGAGACATCATTGTGTAGCAGTGGTGTTTTTTTGTACAAAAAAGAGTCCCAAAAATAGACAAGTGAGGGAGGAGAAAAAGTGATTGCACAGCTAGATACCAAATCAGTCTATACCTTTATGGAAAGCCTTGTAACCATAAAAGACTATGTCCAAGTGGCTAAAAGCATGGGTTATGACGCATTGGGAATCATGGATGTAGATAATTTGTATGGTGCTTATGAATTTATCGAAGCCTGTCAGGCCCACAACCTCAGTCCCTTGGTCGGTTTAGAAATTGGACTAAAAGTAGACAATGAAACAATTCCGTTTCGGATGATGGCCCTGTCAACGAAAGGCTACCAGAATCTGATGAAGATGTCGACCGTCAAAATGATGGGGAAAAACAATTGGGAAGATGTGAAGCACCTTACAGAAGGAGTAGCGGTCATTGTCCCAGCGCCTTTTGCTAGTGAAGACATACCGCTTGGTCTAGATTACTTCATCGGAGTTTTTGCCAATACGCCGGACCAAGAGTTTAGCCACCCTGTGCTTCCTCTTCATACTGTGCGTTTTTTTGAGGCGGAAGATATGGAAGCCATGCAGATGCTCGCGGCCATCAAGGACAATCAAAGCTTGACAGAAACAGGACAAATTGATCCTAGAACAGTCCTAAAAACTCCTCAGGATTTACAGAATGATTTTGCTGAGCGATTTCCTCAAGCCATCACAAATCTTGAAAAACTTGTCCAAGGGATTCAATACGACATTGATACTCAGTTGAAATTGCCTCGCTTCAATCCTCAGAAACCAGCTGTTGCGGAATTGAGAGAATTAGCTCAAGCCGGTCTTCTTCGAAAGAACTTGACCAGTCCGGTCTATCAAGAACGTCTGGAGCATGAATTAGACATTATTCACCAAATGGGCTTTGATGATTATTTCTTAATTGTCTGGGACCTTCTTCGTTTCGGACGGAGTCAAGGCTATTATATGGGAATGGGACGTGGGTCTGCTGTAGGTTCACTGGTAGCCTATGCGCTAGGGATTACAGGGATTGATCCTGTGGAGAAGAACCTCCTCTTTGAGCGCTTTTTAAATGTGGAGCGCTACACCATGCCGGATATTGATATTGATATTCCTGATATCTATCGTCCAGAATTTATCCGTTATGTGAGAGACCGTTATGGGAGTTACCATGCGGCTCAGATCGTGACCTTTTCAACCTTTGGGGCCAAACAAGCCATTCGAGATGTTTTTAAACGTTTTGGGGTACCAGAGTACGAATTAACCTCCATTACCAAGCGGATTGGCTTTAGGGATACACTGACGACAGCGTATGAACAGAATCTTGCTTTTCGACAAGTGATTCATAGTCGAGCAGAATTTGAACGTGGCTTTGAAATTGCCAAAAGAATTGAGGGCCAACCTAGACAGACCTCGATCCATGCGGCGGGTGTTGTGATGAGTGACCAGGATTTGACGGATCACATTCCTCTCAAGTATGGAGAAGACATGTTTGTCACCCAGTACGATGCTCATGCGGTTGAAGCCAATGGTCTATTGAAGATGGATTTTTTGGGTCTGCGAAACTTAACCTTTGTTCAAAAAATGAAGGAAGCCGTCTATGAAAAGTACCAAGAAGAGATCGTGATTGAAGCCATTGATTTAGAAGATCCAGAAACCTTAGCCTTATTTGCTGCTGGGGATACCAAGGGGATTTTCCAATTTGAACAAGCAGGAGCTATCCGACTTTTGAGACGTGTGAGACCCAATCATTTCGAAGAAGTGGTAGCGACCACCTCTCTCAATCGTCCAGGAGCTAGTGATTACATTGATAATTTTGTCAAAAGAAAGCACGGTCAGGAAAAAGTTAACATTCTGGATCCAGCTATTGAAGAAATCTTACGGCCCACTTATGGGATCATGCTCTACCAAGAGCAGGTCATGCAGGTTGCCCAGCGTTTTGCAGGCTTTAGTCTAGGGAAAGCCGATATTTTACGTAGGGCTATGGGCAAAAAAAATGCAGCTGAAATGCATCAGATGGAAGACGATTTTGTCTCAGGTGCTCTTAAACTTGGGCATACGGAAGAAAAAGCCAAAGAGGTCTTTGCGATCATGGAAAAATTCGCAGGCTATGGGTTTAACCGTTCCCATGCCTATGCCTATTCTGCCTTGGCCTTTCAGATGGCCTATTTCAAGGTCCATTATCCAGATGTTTTCTTTGATGTTATGCTCAATTATTCGAGCAGCGATTATCTGACAGATGCTCTCCAGTTTGATTTTAAAGTCGCGCCATTATCCATCAACACCATCCCTTACAGAGATAAGTTCCAGGATCGAAAAATCTACTTGGGAATGAAAAATATCAAGGGACTCCCGAGAGATTTAGCGTATTGGATCATTGATAATCGCCCCTTTGAAAGTGTCGAAGATTTTATTTTACGACTCCCCAATCAGTATCATAAATTGCCTTTGTTAACACCTTTAGTGGAACTTGGATTGTTTGACATTTTTGAAAAAAATAGGCGCAAGGTGATTCACAATTTACCGAATTTGTTTGTCTTTGCCGATGAGCTAGGTAGTTTATTTGCAGATTCTAACTATTCTTGGACAGAAGCGGAGGACTTTAGCCAGGCTGAAAAATATGAGAAGGAAGAGGCCATTATTGGCGTCGGGCTCAGTACCCACCCATTGGTTGCGATTGGGCAAACGAGTCCCTACGAGATTCAGCCAATTTCTCAACTCATACAAGGAGAGCAGGCGCGAATCCTCGTAGAAGTGCAAGCCATTCGGACTATTCGAACCAAGTCGGGCGATCTCATGGCTTTCTTACAAGTCAGTGATACCAAGAAAAAACTAGATGTGACCCTTTTCCCCGAAACCTACAATCGATTTTCCTCCTTGATAAAAGAAGGTGGCTTTTATTACTTGACAGGGAAGATACAAGAGCGTGATGGGCGCTTACAGATGATTCTAGCAGAGGCTCAACTAGCGACTAATGAGAAATTCTGGATTCAGTTGCTCGATCATCGTCAGGATCAAACGATTCTTTCTATCTTAAAAAAATATCCAGGGCCATATCCTGTGGTATTACGCTATGAAGATGAGAAAAAAACTCTTCAATTGAAGGGCTATACCGTCCAGAAAAACAAAGAATTGGAAGATGAATTAAAGAATCTCGTTATGAAAACGATTTATCGGTAAAAACTGCGAAAAATACGAGAATTTTAGTCTTCTTTGTGTTATAATTACGTAGAATGTAAAAGAAAAAAAGGAGCAAACAACGAAATGAAACGTATTGCTGTTTTGACTAGTGGTGGAGATGCCCCTGGTATGAATGCTGCCATCCGTGCAGTTGTTCGTCAAGCAATTTCAGAAGGAATGGAAGTTTTCGGTATCTATGATGGATATGCGGGAATGGTTGCTGGTAAAATTCAGCCCCTTGACGCCTCATCTGTTGGAGATATTATTTCCCGTGGTGGTACCTTCCTTCATTCAGCTCGTTACCCTGAATTCGCACAACGCGAAGGTCAATTAAAAGGGATCGAGCAATTGAAGAAACACGGGATCGAAGGTGTTGTCGTTATTGGTGGAGATGGTTCTTACCATGGTGCGATGCGCTTGACTGAGCTTGGATTCCCAGCTGTGGGTCTTCCTGGTACGATCGACAACGATATCGTCGGAACTGACTTTACAATTGGTTTTGATACGGCAGTCACAACTGCAATGGACGCGATCGATAAGATCCGTGATACTTCATCTAGTCACCACCGTACTTTCGTTATCGAAGTGATGGGACGTAACGCTGGAGATATCGCTCTTTGGGCAGGGATTGCATCTGGTGCAGATGAAATCATCATCCCTGAAGAAGGATTCAAGATCGAAGATGTTGTTGAGAGCATCAAAGAAGGTTACGCAAAAGGTCGTACCCACAACATCATCATCTTGGCTGAAGGCGTGATGTCTGCAGATGAATTTGGTAAAGCTTTGAAAGAAGCTGGTGATGAAAGTGACCTTCGTGTGACTGAGCTTGGCCACATCCAACGTGGTGGTTCACCTACTGCGCGTGACCGTGTTCTTGCTTCACGTATGGGAGCACACGCTGTTAAATTACTGAAACAAGGAATCGGTGGTGTAGCCGTTGGTATCCGTAATGAAAAAATGGTTGAAAACCCAATCCTTGGTAAAGCAGAAGAAGGAGCCCTCTTTAGCTTGACAGAAGATGGTAAGATTGTGGT
>CABSQC010000096.1 GCA_902479835.1 uncultured Streptococcus sp.
TCGCATACGAACCTTCACATCAGGTCCTCTTTCTTGTCTCTTGTCCTACTAGTTTACCAAAAACTCTAGCTTTTTGCTATAATGGTCATATGAACGAAAAAGTATTCCGTGACCCAGTTCACAACTACATCCATGTCAATAATCAAATCATCTATGACTTGATCAATACAAAAGAATTTCAACGTTGGTGCCGTATTAAGCAACTGGGAACTTCCAGTTATACCTTCCACGGTGGGGAGCATAGTCGTTTTTCTCACTGTCTTGGCGCCTATGAAATTTCAAGACGCATTCTGTCCATTTTTGAGGAAAAGTATGCAGAGCAATGGAATTCTGATGAAAACTTACTGACCATGACAGCCGCTCTTCTTCATGATATCGGGCATGGTGCCTATTCCCATACCTTTGAAGGACTCTTTGGGACCGATCATGAAAAGATGACCCAGCTGATCATCACCAGTCCAGAGACGGAGGTCAATCAAATCCTCTTGCAAGTAGCTCCTGATTTCCCAAATCGTGTAGCCAGCGTCATTGATCATACCTATCCCAATAAACAAGTGGTGCAATTGATTTCTAGTCAAATTGATGTGGACCGGATGGATTATTTACTGCGGGATGCCTACTTTACGGGTGCTTCCTATGGAAAATTTGACTTGACCCGTATTTTGCGCGTCATTCGACCGATTGAAAATGGCATTGCCTTCCAACAAAATGGCATGCACGCTGTCGAGGATTACGTGGTCAGCCGTTACCAAATGTATATGCAGGTCTACTTCCACCCGGCTACTCGTGCCATGGAAGTCCTCCTTCAAAATCTTCTCAAACGCGCTAGAACCATTTATCCAGATCAGAAAGAGTATTTTCAACTGACTTCACCTCGCTTGATTCCATTTTTTGAAGAAGAGGTCACCATTCAAGACTACCTAAATCTAGATGACGGTGTGATGAATACCTATTTCCAAGTCTGGATGGATAGTCCGGATACCATCTTGTCTGACCTTGCTCAGCGCTATATTAATCGGAAAGTCTTTAAATCGATTCTATTTACAGAAGATAAGCGAAAAGACTTAGCAATCCTTGAAAAACTGATCAAAGAGGTTGGGTTTAATCCAACCTACTACACAGCTATTCATCAAAATTTTGACCTGCCCTACGATATTTATCGACCAGAGCTTGAAAAACCGCGGACCCAGATCGAGATGATCCGAAAAGATGGGAGTCTCGCTGAATTGTCTCAGTTGTCTCCACTCGTCGCTGCTTTAGCAGGAACTCGCTATGGGGACAACCGCTTCTATTTCCCCAAAGAAATGCTGGAGGTTAATGGACTTTTCAGTAAGCAGGTAGAGGAATTCACTTCCTATATCACCAATGATTATTTTACAGGAGAGACGGATGTCCATTAAATTAGTGGCGATCGATATCGACGGTACACTTCTCAATTCAAAAAAAGAGATCACACCTTCTGTATTTGAAGCCATTCAAGACGCTAAAGCCGCAGGCGTTAAAATCGTGATCACAACCGGTCGTCCTATCGCAGGGGTCTCAAAACTTTTAAAAGAACTCCATTTGATGGATCCTGGAGACTATGTCATTACCTTTAATGGCGGTCTGGTGCAAGAAACTGCTACTGGAAAAGAACTCATCAAAGACTTTTTAGATTATGAGGACTATCTCGATATCGAATCTCTTGCTAACAAACTCCAAATCCACTCTCATGCTATTACTAAAGACGGCATCTATACCAGCAATCGAGATATCGGACGCTACACCATTCATGAATCTCAACTGGTCAATATGCCCGTTTATTACCGGACGCCTGAAGAAGTTCGTGAGAAAGAATTTGTCAAGGCCATGTATATCGATGAACCAGACATTCTGGATGCTGCGATTACAAAAATCCCTAAAGAATTCAAGGACCGCTTCACTATGGTCAAATCAGCCCCTTTTTATTTAGAAATTCTAGGGAAAACAACCAATAAGGGATCAGCTGTTCTTCATCTAGCTGAACGACTTGGAATCCAGCAAGAAGAAACCATGGCTATCGGAGATGAGGAAAATGACCGTTCCATGCTAGAAGTCGTGGGACATGCTGTCGTTATGGAAAATGGCAATCCAGCTCTTAAAAAAATTGCTACAACTATCACCAAATCAAATGATGAATCTGGCGTTGCATACGCCATTAGAAAGTGGGTATTATAAGAAATGTACCATTACCAGCTAGGAATTTCTACTAGTGAGCATGATAACTTTGTCATTCAGAGTGACCAAACCAATCTCTTACAAAGCAGCTCATGGGCAAAAATTAAGGATAATTGGGGAAATGAACGAGTTGGTTTTTATCAAGAAGACCAATTAGTCGCTGTTGCAAGCATCTTGATTCAACCCTTGCCACTTGGCTTTTCCATGCTCTACATTCCTCGAGGCCCAATCATGGATTACCAAAACAAGGACCTGGTTTCATATGTGATCCAGTCCCTTAAAAAGATATCCAAACAATACAAGGCCTTATTTGTGAAGTTTGATCCAAGTCTTTTCTTGAGTAAACAATTGATTGGACAAGAAAATACGGAAACCACTGATGTACAAGCGGTCATCGACACCTTAACTAAAGAAGGGATTGAATGGACTGGCCGAACCAGTGATATGGCAGAAAATATCCAACCACGCTTTCAAGCCAATATCCACAAAGAGTTTTTCACTGAGCAAGATCTTTCAAAATCTACTCGACAAGCCATCCGAACTGCTCGAAACAAAGGAATCCAAGTCCAATTTGGCGGGACTGAATTGTTAGAGGACTTTGCATCTCTCATGAAAAAGACAGAAGCTCGTAAAAGTATTCATTTACGTGGGAAAGACTACTACGAAAAACTGCTCACAACCTACCAAGGACAATCCTACATTACCTTGTCTACTCTAGATCTCGAGAAACGGAAAAACTCCCTTACAAAAGATCTTGAAAAAAACAAGGCAGAGGCTGAAAGATTCACAGAAAAAACAAAGCCTGGCAAGGTTGAGAATAACCAAAAAGAAAAAGAGCGGATAGAGGAAGAACTGCAATTTATTGAACAGCATCTCCAAGCAGGTAGACAGATCGTTCCTTTATCTGGGACCTTAACCCTTGAATTCGGTGGGACGTCTGAAAATGTTTATGCAGGGATGGATGAAGAATTCCGCCGCTACCAACCTGCTATCCTCACCTGGTATGAAACTGCCCAACACGCTTTTGATCGTGGTGCTTCTTGGCAAAATATGGGGGGCATTGAAAATTCACTCGATGGTGGTCTCTATCATTTCAAATCAAAATTTAATCCTGTCATTGAAGAATTTGTTGGGGAATTCAACCTCCCAACCAGTCCACTCTATCCACTTGTAAACAAAGTCTACAAGATCCGGAAAAAATTAAGGAGTAAATAAGTTACATGACTCTTACGACAATTTCAAAAGAAGAATTTACCTCATTTGCAAATACTGTCTCCCATCGCTCTTTTATCCAGTCTGCTGAAATGGCAGATCTGCTTGAAAAGCGAGGAAATACCGTCCAATTTATCGCTTGGAAGCAAGAAGATCAAGTCCAAGTGGCAGCAATCTTGTACAGTCTTCCTATGACAGGTGGTCTCCATATGGAAATCAATTCTGGCCCCCTTTACCAAGAGGAAGCTATGCTAGAACCCTTCTATGCAGCCTTAAAAGACTATGCGAAAGAAAATGGGGCTATTGAACTCGTTATTAAGCCCTATGATACCTATCAAACCTTTGACAGTGACGGCAATCCAACCAGTGAAGAGCAAACCCATTTCATGGATACCCTAAAAAAATTGGGCTATCAGCATGATGGTTTAACAACAGGTTATCCAGGTGGAGAAGGTGATTGGCATTATGTGAAAGATATGGAGGGTATCACCGAAAAAAATCTTCTCAAGAGCTTCAGTAAAAAAGGAAAGCCACTTGTCAAGAAAGCCAAATCTTTCGGTATTGAACTGAAACGATTAAACCGAGATGAACTGCAACTCTTTAAGGATATTACTTCCTCTACCAGTGACCGTCGCGACTATCAGGATAAGACCTTGGATTATTACCAAACTTTCTATGACAGTTTTGGGGACAAAGCAGATTTCATGATCGCAACGCTGAACTTCCACCATTACTACACGAATCTTGAAAAAGACCAAGGAAAACTAGCACAGAAGATTGAGAAATTACAGAAGGATCTTGAAGTCAACCCCAATTCAGAGAAAAAACAAAATCAACTTCGTGAATTCTCTAGCCAGTTTGATACCTTTGAGGTGAGAAAACAGGAAGCAAAAGAATATATTGAAAAATATGGAGATCAAGACGTCATTCTTGCAGGTAGCCTCTTCGTCTATATGCCACAAGAATCCACCTATTTATTCAGTGGCTCTTATACAGAATTTAATAAGTTCTATGCTCCTGCTGTTCTCCAGGAATATATGATGCTTGAAACCATCAAACGTGGCATCCCAAGATATAACTTCCTAGGTATTCAAGGAATCTTTGACGGGTCAGACGGTGTTCTTCGTTTCAAACAAAACTTCAATGGTTACATCGTCCGTAAGATGGGGACCTTCCGTTATTACCCAAGTCCTCTGAAATACAAACTGATTTCTCTCATTAAGAAACTATTAGGACGTTCCTAACTCAAAAGACCAGCTTTGTAGCTGGTCTTTTCTACTATAAAAAAGGCGAGGGAAACCTAGACTTTTATAGATTATTATTTAACGAAGTCAAGCAATGCCAAGAAGCTTTCAGCTTCAAGTGATGCACAACCTACAAGAACTCCGTCAACGTATGGACAAGCCATGTATTCAGCAACATTTTCAGGTTTAAATGAAACACCGTATTGAACACGTACTTTGTCAGCCACTTCTC
>CABSQC010000097.1 GCA_902479835.1 uncultured Streptococcus sp.
TAAAAATGAGTTCCAATTTTAAAATCGATTCAAAAAAATACCATAACTTTCCGCTGTGAGTAAAGTGCCTGAAACAATAACGTTTCAGGCACTAGGAATTATTGAGACCTTAGGCTCAATAATTAGTCTTGGAACTTCGAAGAAGTTCGCTGACGTCCGTACTCACCTAAGGAAAGTTTTTAATTTGATTTTATCTTTAATCTGAGACCTCTTTTCAGAGGTCATTTTTTAGGATTCAAATGCATCCATGCCACCTTGGACGTTGGTCACATCATAGCCTTGCTCTTCCAAAAATTGGCAAGCACGTGCTGATCGTCGACCAGACTTGCAGATGACATAATAGGGATGATCCTTCTCTAATTCCTGGTAGCGATTTGCTAACTCAGAGAGCGGAAGAAGACGGACACCTTCTAAGTGAAGCGCATCATACTCTTCCTGCTCGCGTACATCAAGAACGTGTAAGTCTCCTTTTTGATAAGCTTGGTAAAAGCTTGAAAATGGAATTTCTTTCATGATTTCTCCTATAAGGTATGTTATGGAAGGGTTAGAATTTCATAGTTAAAGCCAATTGATTCTAAAAATCGGAATAAGTCTTGGGTTTTAATAAAGATCGTTTTTTCATTGGTATTGGGATGGAAGGTCATGATTTCCTCTGACACAATGTCTTTATCGAAATAGACACGAATATCTTTTTCTTCATTGTTTAATAAACCAAATGGAGAAACCGTTCCTGGAGGTAATTGCATTTTTTCAGCTAAAGAATCTGCTGAAGCCATGCGGATCCGGTTGGCTTCCACTTGCTCTTTGAAATCATCCATATCCAATGGTTTCTTGTCATCCATGATGAGCAGATAGAATTGGGTTTTCTTCTTGTTGGTCAAAAACATGGACTTGGTCCGAACACCTTCTAAGCCTTCAATGTAAGAATCGGCCTGCTCAGTTGTGAATGCAGGTGGGTGTTCCACCACATCAAATGAAATGCCTAACTCGTCTAATTTTTCTTTAACTTGTTGATAAGCATCCATCTTCGATCTCCTTTATTTTTGAATGATCTCTTGTACTAAGGTTTGCAATTCTGGCACGACCTCTGCCTCAAACCAAGGATTCTTAGCCATCCAGATTTGATTGCGAGGGGAAGGATGAACTAGTGGAAAATAGGTTGGCAAATAGTTCTTAAAATGCTGTACCCGTTCGGTTACCTTGCCACTAACCTTTTCATGAAGGTAGTAAGCTTGCGCATATTGTCCAATCAGGAGGGTCAACTCAATATCCGGACACTCCTTAAGAAGTTGAGGATGCCACTTTTCCGCAAAACCTTTGCGAGGGGGAAGGTCACCAGATTTCCCATGCCCTGGGAAATAAAAGTCCATGGGAATAACTGCAAACAAACCAGAATTATAAAAGGTGTCTTCGTCAACTCCTAACCATTCGCGCAGGCGGTCACCACTCTTATCCTTCCAGTAAATACCAGCTTCTTCCGTCTTCATCCCTGGAGCTTGTCCGATAATATTGATACGAGCTGTCTTTGGGGCTGCAAAGAGTGGCTCTATCCCTTTCTCTGTATATTCTTTATTTTGAGGATCTGCCATAATGGCTTGTTTAATGCTTTCAATCGTTGACATAAGTCCTCCTTCTATGGAAAAACTCAGCCAGAAAAACTGGCCGAGTAGTGGATTATTTGATTAGTTCATAGATGGCTTCTGCGTAAATAGCTGCTGCACGATAGAGGTCTTCAACATCTGCGAACTCATTAGCTTGGTGCATAGTATTGACATAGTCTGGGAACATAGCACCAAAGGCAACCCCACGTTTCAAGAGACGACCAAAGGTACCACCACCGATCACTTGTTCATGTCCTTTGAGGCCAGTTTGTTTTTCGTAAACACGCAAGAGGGTGGATACCAATTCATCATCCATCGGAACATAGTGAGGTGTGTGACCGTGGGCTGACAAGCTTACTGTAGCCACTCCTTCGATCTTTTCAAGGGTGGATTTGATGGTTTCAGGATCTGTACCTTGAGGGTAACGGATATTGAGGGCAATAGTGTTGTCTGCTTGGCTTTCATCAAAATGGAAGACACCTGCATTCATGCTCAATGGTCCCATTTTGGCATCTGTATGGGCAATACCTAATTTTTCACCAGCAAAATCTTCGTGAAGAAGTGAGGCTGTCACATGAAGGTAAGCCTTAGCAGCACCACCAAAATCAAATTGGTTCAACAAGAGAGCCAAGTAGGTCGCACCATTGATCCCATCTTCAGGAGTTGATCCGTGAGCAGATTTCCCAACAATCGTAACGGTATAGGTTTCTTCATCGACAGTTGAGATTTCATACTTGAGCTGGTGTTCCTTAGCAAAGGCATCTAAGAGGCCAGCAAGATCTGGTAGTTGTCCAGAAACGACTGCAGTCGCTGACTCTGGTACCATGTTTTCACGAAGGCCACCTGTAAAGCTATGAAGATGGGCACTTCCTGTGTTGTCATTTCCAAAATGAAGGTACTCAGTGATGTTTCCTTTTTCCCCATTGATGATTGGGAATTCCGCATCTGGTGAGAAGCCAAAATCTGGCTCAGGAAGTCCGACGTGTTTGAAATAGTAATCCATGTCGCTCCAGCCTGATTCTTCATCTGTACCGACAACAAAGCGCACGCGCTTGGAAACAGGGAGGCCTAGGTCTTTAATGATCTTCAAACCATAGTAGCAGGCCATTGTAGGCCCTTTATCATCAGACGAACCACGCGCATAGAGCTTGCCATCGATAATTTCTGGTTTGTAGGGATCCGTTTTCCAGCCACTACCTGCAGGCACGACGTCCATATGGGCAAAGATCCCAAGCTCTTCTTCTCCTTCACCAAAAGTAAAGTGACCGGCATAATTGTCGACATTCTTGGTTTCATAGCCATCACGTTTGGCAATTTCCAAGAATTTTTCAAGAGCTTTTACAGGACCAGGTCCAAAAGGATGCTCTGCATCTGCCTTGCTGTCATCGCGTTCAGAATTGATTTCCAAGAGGCTGTATAGGTCAGCCATCATCTCATCGCGACGTTTTTCTACTTCTGCTTTAAAGTCAACTGTTGTCATGAATTCCTCCTCAATCTTCTTATTGCTAATTGGCTTAGCGTTTGTCAATGATTTCGTCCACTGGTAAGCGATAGCTTGGCTCTACTTTTTCAGCCGCATAACCAACCGTAATCAAGACTTCAGGACGGAAACGCTCTTCGATGTCCAATACTTCATTGATTTTTGATTTATCAAATCCCAAGATAATATTGGTTCCAATGCCTTGGTCCGTCAAAGCAAGTACCAAGTTCATGGCCACAAGACCGGCATTCAAAGCCAAGTAATCACTTGTTTGTTGGGCATCATAGCGCGCAAATTCAGCAGGAAGATTTTGCATAAAGTATTGCAACTGCTCGTCTGTGAAGTTTTTCACCCCACCGACACGCGCAATCTTGCGAGCCCGTTTTTGCAAATCGGTATCTGTAAAGAGGGCGATGGTCACAGGTGCTCCCATGACTTGATCGTAGTTTGCACCATAGGCTAATTTTGCCAATTCTGCATTTTTTTGACGAACGACCACAAATTTCCAAGGCTGGCTATTGTGGGCGCTAGGGGCCAAGGTTGCGATCTCAATGGCAGTCCGTACATCCTTTGGATCGACCGGTTGGTCAGTGAAATGCTTGATCGCATGGCGTTTTTTATTGAGCTCTAGAAATTTCATAAGCTTCTTCCTTTTCTATTTCTGTTACCTCTATTTTAACACAAAATGAAAGAGCTTGCAGGGTTTTACAGCCTAAGATTGTGAAAAAAGAAGCGGACATTTTGAAGATCCGCTTCTTGGTTATAGGTTGAATACACAAGAGATCCACCTATGATTCATTGGAAAGATTGAAATAGGCAGCTACTTCTTTGGCATAACCGTATTTCTTAATTAAGCTCGTTAGAAGCTCGATGTTATGGCCCCGATAGTTATCCTCGCGTCTCAATTCTTCGTACATCTCAATAAAGGGAAGGCCCTTGTCCTTGGCATCTTGGAGCTCTGCTTCATAGTCATAGGCCACCTTACGAAATTGCAGGTTGGTCATCCCATCTTCTTCGACATCGATCAGAGCATACTGGGCCCTGTGGTTTTGAATTGGTTCCCAGTCAAAATAAGGCATACCAATAGTTCCTGGATTAAGGATCTGTTGGCCCTGACTGCCATAGCGAAGCAACTGTTTGTGGACATGACCGTAGATCGCCAGATCCGTCTGATCATCCAGCAACTGGTCAAAGTTCTCCGTCGCATTAGCTGGACGCAAGTCTCCACCGTAATTCTTTTCTGGCAAGTTGTGGGTCAGTGAAAAGCGAATACCGTTGACCTCCTTCTTCTCTACCAAGGGAAGGGAGCGAAGCCAATCGATCCGCTTAGGATCTAGTCCTTCCATGAGGTACTGAGTGAGACGAAGAAGTTGGATCTCCTGCGGATCCTCAAGGCCGTACTCACCATCCAAAGCCTCTAGGACACAATCGTCCCAATTTCCACGAACAGCCGCTGTAATCGGAATCGCATCCAGCAATTCAAAAAGGTCCTCTCTTCCAGGCCCCGGAAGCAAAATGTCCCCTAAAAGCCAGTATTCTGTCGCGCCTTGAGCACGCGCATCCCCAATCACTGCCTCCAGGGCTGTCGTATCTCCGTGTATATCAGATAAAATGGCGATTCGATGGTTCATATCTACTCCTTTATGGATTGAAAAATCTGTGTGCCTTAAGTATAACAAAAACGAGCAAAAATAAAAAATGTGATCACACTTGGATATCACATTTTAAACGACCAGTCATCATTTGATT
>CABSQC010000098.1 GCA_902479835.1 uncultured Streptococcus sp.
AAACACTTTCTCACCCTTATCCATTTTTACACTAGAAGAGGCTGGAAACACCGTCCCCAACCTTCATAACGCATCTTCAAAACTACTTCAAGCAGTGATCTTTTCTTTTTTAAAACACAATGCGCGTGCCATTCAGTTGACACCCGCCCAATTGTTCCAAAAAAAGTGCACGATTTTCTACCGTCACACCTCCACCTGGCAAGATCTGAATCTTTCCCTTAGCCGCAGCTAATAAACGATGGTAATGTTCAAAACGTTGCTCTAGTGTAGCACCTGGACTTCCAGCTCGTGTTAAAATGCGGGCTACACCCTGATCAGAAAGCCACTCAATCGCTTCTAGCTGATCTGTATGAGCTAACTCATCAAAAGCCATATGAAAGACAACCTCTGCCTCTCCACAGGCTGCTAGTAAAAGCTGCATGACCCTCTGGTCCAACTTTCGATCGCTCGTCAGCGCACCCAGCACAAAACAAGTAACCCCTATTTCCTTCGCAGCCCGAATATCCGTTAGCATAGCTTGGACTTCAAGATCTGTGTAGACAAAGTCTCCACCACGGGACCGGATAATGACACAAAGACCCACTGACTTCTCTTCTGTCAGTTTGATTGCTTCCTTGATCACCCCTAAGCTCGGTGTGGTCCCGCCTACTGCCAGGTTGTCGCACAGTTCAATGCGACTTGCCCCAGCAGCAATCGCCTTATCAATAAACGTTAAATTCTCTGCACAAAATTCAAAGACACGCATGACATCTCCATTTTTATAGTCTTAAAATAAGGAGATACTAACCGTCACCTTGGCATTGCCATTTTCTACTCTCGCTTTTGAGATACTATAACCTGCTTGAGGGATCTCAATCGTAATCTGATCACCATTCACTGTGAAGCCGCCTCCATTTTGATTGGATTGATCCTTCAAATAGTTGAGAACCAAGGATTTTGGAATCGGCATTTTCCCTAATTTAGCAGCTGTCACAGTCAAATTCATGACATTGTTTTCAACTTGACCTGTCATGGTTAAATCTAGATAGCTATCGACTGGCCCTAAGGAAACCGGAACTTTGACGTGAAGGTCATTGCCATCCATTCCAAGTGCCATCTTTTGAAAGTCAGAATTGTCAAGAGCAGATCCAGCACTTGTTTTTACAACTTGACTCAATTGCACAGAATTGAGACTCAACTCAGTTGAGAGCCCTTCAGTGCTTACAGAAGCATTTGAAACTGCATTTTGAGCCAGTTCAATCAAAGAGCTCCCTGCCTGCACATTTCTGAGCTGCTCCCCTTCAGGAATGGATCCAGGAACCAACAGGATCACTAATAAAATAACTAAAACGATCACCATGCCAATCAGGCGTCTCATCCACTTAAACATCTGCTCCTCCAATACGTGAAAAGTTGTATTCTTATTGTACCTTAAATCCAAAGAAATTGCGACTAAGAGGGGCCTTTAGAAAGCAAAAGAGACGGAGGAAACCTCGCATCTCTGTGCATTATTTCGATTTAATGTAGTTAACACCATCAGCTTTTGGTGCAACTGCTTGTCCAAAGAAGGCTGCCAAGACAAGCATGGTCAAGACGTAAGGCGCAATTTGCAAGTAGATGGATGGGATACCTTTAAGCAAAGGCAATTGATTCCCGATGACCGCCAAACTCTGTGAAGCTCCAAAGAAGAGACTAGCCAGCATGGCACCGATTGGGTTCCATTTCCCGAAGATCATAGCCGCAAGGGCGATAAATCCAGGACCTACAATTGTAGTTACTGCAAAGTTAACAGAAACTGACTGAGCGTAAATAGCTCCTCCGATACCTGCTAGGGCACCTGAGATCATCACTCCTAGGTAGCGCATTCTATAAACATTGATTCCCAATGTATCTGCTGCTTGTGGATGTTCACCTACTGAACGAAGACGCAAACCAAATTTCGTTTTGAACATGATAAACCATGCAGCAAATGAGAAGAGAATCGCAACCCAGCCGATGATGCTGGCATTGTTGAAGAAAATATCCCCAATGACCGGGATTTTAGATAAGACCGGAATGGATGTTTTCCCGAAGGCAACTTTGATATTATCAGTTTGCCCTTTGTTGTACATCGCTTTAACAAGGAAGACCGCGAGTGGTGGTGCCATCAAGTTCAATACCGTACCTGAGACGATATGGTCAGCGCGGAAATGAATGGTTGCTACCGCGTGGATCAAGGAGAAGAATACTCCAATCCCAGCAGCAACAATCAAGGACAACCATGGTGTCAAATTCCCTAAGCTAGGCTCAAAAGTCAAGTTAAAGACAATACCTGAGAAGGCTCCCATAACCATGATTCCTTCCAAACCAACGTTAACAACCCCAGCGTGTTCTGAGTATGCTCCTCCGATACTTGTGAAGATCAGCGGCGCTGCATACACAATCATAGAGGAAACAAGAATACTTAAAATCGTTACAATACTCATTAGTTTGCTCCTCCTTTTTTAGCTGATCGCATCGAGATCATCTTTTCGATAATGTAGTGGGCACATACGAAGAAGATAATAGATGCTGTCACAATTTGAACGACTTCTTCAGGGATGGCAGCTGGCTTCATACCAACTCCCCCAATTTGAAGGGCTCCAAACAAGAAGGCAGCAAATGGAATACCAATTGGTGAATTCATCGCAAGAAGGGCAACGGCCATTCCGTTAAATCCAACACTCATTGAGCTAGTTTGAACATAGACATTTGAGTAAATACCCAGACCTTCTGCTACTCCACCGATACCAGCAAGAGCACCAGAAATGATCATAGAAAGGATAATGGTCCGTTTTGCAGACATCCCTGCGTATTCCGCCGCATTCGCATTGAGACCAACGGCACGGATTTCAAAACCGAGTGTTGTTTTCTTCATCAAGAACCAGATGACCACCACTGCGATGATGGCAAAGAAAATCCCGATGTTCATTTGAGATTTATCCGTCAAATTACGCAACCACTCCGTCTGGTAGACAGCATTTGCTCCCACATCAATGGTTGAGTCCTTATTTTTCATCAAGGAAGCTGGGAAGCTATGGATCAAGGCATTCCCACCATAGAGAACAATGTAGTTCATCATAATAGTGATGATGACCTCACTGGTTCCGAGATAGGCACGAAGGAAACCAGGAATCGCTCCAATAAATCCACCTGCGATAGCCGCAATCAAAACGGTCATCGGAATCATCAGTAAGCGAGGCATATTTGGGAAGGAAAGGGCAAACCAAGTCGCCATGATCCATCCTGCAAAAGCCTGACCAGGAAGTCCAACGTTAAAGAAACCGGCCCGGCTAGCTACTGAAAATCCAAGAGCAACTAAAATCAGTGGCCCCATAGCACGGGAAATATTACCCCAACTCTTAATCGAACCAAAGGCTTTCTTAAACAGCAATTCATATCCCCAAAGGGCATCATAGCTGAAGGCCCACATAATAATGGCACCTAGGACCAATCCTAAAAGGACAGACACCAATGGAACAGCAATTTGTTTTAAATTCTTATTCATTTGATGCTCCCTCCTTTACTTGTCCACCTGCCATGAGGATTCCAAGTTCTTGCTTATTCGTCGTTTCTGGGGTTACGATCCCTTGGATCTTCCCATCATGAATAACCGCAATACGGTCAGAAACATTCAAAATTTCATCTAATTCAAAGCTGACAACCAGAACGGCTTTTCCATTATCCCGTTCTTGAATCAAACGTTTGTGGATATATTCAATCGCTCCGACGTCCAAACCACGAGTCGGCTGGCTGACGATCAAGAGATCTGGATCGCGATCGATTTCCCGAGCGATAATGGCTTTTTGCTGGTTTCCTCCAGAGAGAGCCTTAGCTGGTACCACTTCACTAGCTGCACGAACGTCAAACTCTTCCATCAACTTCTTGGCATAAGAGGTAATATTTGGATAATTCAAAATACCATTCTTGCTAAGAGGTTCTTTATAGTAAGTTTGAAGAGCAATGTTTTCAGAGATCATCATATCAAGGACCAAACCATCACGATGACGGTCTTCAGGGACGTGCCCTACCTTCATTTCTGTGATTTGACTTCTTCTAAGTCCTACAACATCCTTGCCTTTAATCTTGATTGAACCGGATTTTACCTTCCGTAGACCTGTAATGGCTTGGATCAACTCAGACTGACCATTTCCATCAATCCCTGCGATCCCAACGATTTCACCAGCACGAAGTTCTAGTGAAAGATTCTTAACAGCTGGGACTCCCCGGTTTTCATTCACGACCAAGTTTTCGATCGATAAGACCACTTCTTTTGGGTCAGAAGGGCCTTTTTCAGTCTTAAAGGAAACAGAACGACCGACCATCATTTCGGCCAAATCTTGGTTGGTTGCTCCACCAATCTCGACTGTTTCAATAGATTTCCCACGACGGATAACCGTTACGCGGTCTGAAACAGCACGGATTTCATCCAACTTGTGCGTAATCAAGATGATTGATTTTCCTTCATTCGCCAAGTTCTTCATGATTGTCATCAATTCTTCGATTTCAGCTGGTGTCAACACTGCAGTTGGTTCATCAAAAATTAGGATGTCGGCTCCACGATAAAGCGTCTTTAAGATTTCCACACGTTGCTGCGCACCAACGGAAATATCCTCAACTTTAGCATTTGGATCAACTGCCAAGCCATATTTTTTAGACAATTCAAGGATATCTTGACCGGCTTTTTTAAGGTCCAAAATACCATGCTTCGTGGTTTCAGAACCAAGGATGATATTTTCAGCAACAGTGAAGGCTTCAACCAACATAAAGTGTTGGTGCACCATTCCAATTCCTAAAGAAGCTGCTTTTGAAGGTGAGTCTAGGTTAACAG
>CABSQC010000099.1 GCA_902479835.1 uncultured Streptococcus sp.
GAATCTGAAACGGCCCTTATGAGCCTTGGCTTACTTGGTATGATCGCAACAGGCTTAGGTCTTGCTCGAAAGAAAAAAGAAGACTACGATCTTTCTTCAATTCTTTAAAAAATCCAACTATTAAAAACCAGAAGGGCAACCTTTTGGTTTTTTAAAAAAGAATTTAAAGGGAATTGATGACAATTTCCTATAGGTTCTCTTCCATATTTATGATACAATTAAACTACTATTATCGAAGGGAGAAACTATGATTAATTCAATTGTTTCACAAGGTTTGATTTGGGCCATTTTAGGGTTAGGAATCTTTATGACGTTCCGAATTCTAGATTTTCCAGATATGACGACAGAAGGGTCCTTCCCGCTTGGAGGAGCGGTGGCGGTGACCTTGATTACTAAAGGGGTCAACCCACTCTTTGCGACGCTGGCTGCTATTGGTGCAGGATGCTTAGCGGGCCTTGCGACGGGCCTTCTCTACACAAAAGGGAAAATCCCCACACTCTTGTCAGGGATCCTCGTGATGACGTCTTGTAACTCGGTTATTCTCTTTGTCATGCAGCGGGCTAATTTGGGACTTCTGGGCTATAAAAAAATTCAGGAATTTCTTCCTTTTGCCAGTGGGTTCAATGAAATCCTGATTGGTTTAATTTTCGTAACGCTTGTGATCCTTGGTTTGATCTTCTTCTTGGATACACGCTTGGGTCAAGCCTATATTGCGACAGGGGACAATCCAGACATGGCCAAAAGTTTTGGGATCAACACCGACCGGATGGAATTGATGGGTTTGGTCATTTCAAATGGGATTATTGCTCTTTCTGGTGCACTGATGGCCCAACAAGAAGGCTATGCGGACGCTTCACGTGGGATTGGTGTCATCGTTATCGGGCTTGCCAGCCTCATTATTGGAGAGGTTCTCTTTTCAAATGTCACCTTGACAGAGCGCTTGCTCAGTATTGCAATCGGTTCAATCGCCTACCAATTTTTGATTTGGGCCGTGATTGCGCTTGGCATCAATACCAGCTATATCCGAATCTTCAGTGCCTTGATCTTGGCTATCTGCCTGATGATTCCAACCTTTAAGGGAAAAATCATGAAAGGAGCGAAACTCAGCAAATGACAGCAATTGTAGAATTAAAAAATGTAACCAAAGCTGTGAGCAATGGGATGAATGAAGAAAAAGTCATTCTGGATGATGTCTCCTTGGAAATTCGAGAGCATGATTTTATCACGATTTTAGGGGGCAATGGAGCTGGGAAATCAACCCTCTTTAATACCATTGCTGGGACACTTCCAGTTAGTAGCGGGAAGATCTATATTCTAGGGGAAGATGTGACCAACTACTCTCCTGAGAAGAGAGCTAAGTACCTATCTCGTGTCTTCCAAGATCCTAAAATGGGAACAGCGCCTCGTATGACAGTGGCAGAAAATCTCTTGGTAGCGAAGTTTCGTGGAGAAAAACGTGGTTTGATTCCGCGTCACTTGGCAAGCTATAAAGAAGAGTTTCAAACAGTTCTTGCTAAGATCGGCAATGGCTTGGAAAATCATATCGATACAGCAGTTGAGTTTCTATCAGGGGGGCAACGTCAAGCTTTGAGCTTGTTGATGGCGACACTAAAACGTCCAGAACTTTTGCTATTAGATGAACACACTGCAGCCTTGGATCCGAAAACCAGTCAGGCCCTCATGACCTTGACGGATGAGTTTGTGAAACAAGATGCTCTCACTGCCCTTATGATCACCCACCATATGGAAGATGCTTTGAAATATGGCAATCGCTTGATTGTGATGAAAGATGGGCATATCGTCCAAGATCTCAATCAAGAAGAAAAAGCCCAAATGACCATCGCAGACTACTATGAATTATTTGAGAAAGAATAAGATACAAAGCCCGTAAAATGCAAAGTGGAAATAGGGAGTAGGACAAAAGAGATATCGTTTATGGCGCTTCCCCCCACAAGTCTGATTAGAATTCTTCCGAGCTAATCAAGCGATAGAAGAAGCCAATCAGCTACTGTGCCTTGTCTACATGCTAAGCTAGAGAGCTTGTTCTCTAGCTTTTTCTCTTTCTAAAACACAAGCTACTGTTTATAAATATACGTCGTCCCTTCAATGAATGCCTTATACAACAAAAGAGCTTAGAAAGAGGTCAGAAGAAAACCGTATAAAAATAGGAACTAGTTTCAGATGGAAACGCTTGCAATCGCTAAGGGGGTTGAGTATAATATAGTTAGAAAGATGAAGAAGGGATTGATACCAATGCCTTATCGAGTTAAAATTTAGGTTACTTCGTTTTAGGCCTGTTTTGCTGATAGCTGTTCATGCTCTTATCGTAAAAGAGCAGTCATGTCGTGTGTGTCGGATCGGTTGGACGGTCGGGCAAACCTGCTTAGTTTGTCCGGAGACATAAGAAAACGTGGAAATAGTAGGTAGAAGCTTTTTATAAAGGTTTTCAAACTTCAATGCGTCCAGTCGAAAGCTCATAAATTTAGATTTGGGATAGCAAAGAAAACCTCTGGTATTTTACACAAATACTATTAAATGAAATCAACATCATAAACATTGTTTTGTTAGCCAATAGGTTAATTGCACCAAGTCAGCGAAGCAGACCAGGCCTCTAGTCCCGTAAGACTGGAGGCCATTTTTATAAAATACCCAGGAGGAGGTGAGAGTATGGGATTGTCGTATGCGCAAGAATATAGTTGTCGTGACCATTTTCGGCAAAGAGCTTTTGAACGTTTTGGCGTAGATGATCAGCACCTGAACAGGTGGATCAACCAACACCTCCCCTCCCTCTCTCCTTATGATAGTAATGCGGTTCAACCAGCTAATACAGAAGCCTATGTAGCTAGTGATGGTGTCATCTTTGTCTGCAATATCAAAAGTCGGGAATTTATCACCTGTTTTAAGGCGGTTAATTACCATGAGTCTAAGGCAGAAGAGGAAGCTTATACGGACATTCACGAAAGCAATGTCGCTTCTTTCAAAAAAGACATGAACCACTTGGTCAATCGCTATCGACTCAAGGAAGCCAAGGAGCTGTTTGAAAACATTGGGGAGGATTTGGATGACTTTTATCGCCTGTCCCAAACGGTCAAAAACGGCCAATTGAGCGAACGAAATAGTCAGCGCCTAGAGGAATTGCTGAGCAAATTCCATGTGATCAAGGCAGCCATGCGGATCATTGAAAATAAACGGGGAGATTATCATTTTTAGGGTCTTTTCCCCCTAAAAATAGGCGCCTAGAAGTCCTCTCATCTACTTTAGATGAGAGGACTTTTTTGCTGTGGAAAGCTTTTTGAAAAAAAGAGAAAAAAATTGTATAATGGAGTAGATATGCAAGTATTTGCAAAGCTGTAATTCGACTTGGGGGACCAAGGACCGTAAGTATTAAAATAATCACACTAAAGGAGACAGCAGTGAGTAGTATTAAATTAGTCACTCTTGGCGGTGTTCGAGAAAATGGAAAAAATCTCTACGTTGCCGAAGTGAACGATTCAATTTTTGTCTTGGATGCAGGTTTGAAGTATCCAGAAAATGAGCAACTTGGGGTGGATGTCGTCATCCCTAACATGGATTATCTATTTGAAAATAAGGACCGTATTGCGGGTGTTTTCTTGACCCACGGTCACGCGGATGCCATTGGGGCTTTGCCTTATCTTTTGGCTGAAGCAAAAGTCCCTGTATTCGGGACAGAGTTGACCATCGAGTTGGCTAAACTCTTTGTCAAAAGCAATGACAGTGTTAAGAAATTCAACGACTTCCATGTCATCGATCAAAATTCGGAGATCGATTTTGGCGATGCCGTCGTATCTTTCTTTCAAACTACCCACTCCATCCCTGAAAGTATCGGGATTGTGATTGGCACTCCTGAGGGCAATATTGTCTACACAGGAGACTTTAAATTTGACCAAACTGCCAGCGAGTCTTATGCGACGGACTTTGCTCGCCTAGCTGAGATTGGACGTGAGGGTGTGCTTGCCCTCTTGAGTGATTCGGCCAACGCGGATAGCAAGATGCAGGTTGCTAGTGAACAAGAAGTGGGCGATGAAATCCTGGATACCATTGCGGACTGGGATGGTCGTGTCATCGTAGCGGCGGTAGCCAGCAACCTTTCTCGGATCCAGCAGGTCTTTGATGCTGCAGCTGGGACTGGCCGCCGGGTGGTCTTGACAGGGTTTGATGTGGAAAATATCGTCCGCACAGCCATTCGCTTGAATAAATTATCTCTTGCCAACGAAAAACTCTTGATCAAGCCAAAAGAAATGAGCCGTTTTGAGGATCATGAATTGATCATTTTGGAAACAGGCCGGATGGGTGAACCGATCAATGGTTTGCGTAAGATGTCGATTGGTCGTCACCGCTATGTGGAGATCAAAGATGGGGACTTGGTCTACATCGTCACAACGCCGTCTATTGCCAAAGAAGCAGTGGTGGCACGTGTAGAAAACATGGTCTACCAAGCAGGTGGAGTTGTTAAATTGATCACGTCAAGCTTACGCGTATCTGGTCATGGAAACGCGCGGGACTTGCAGTTGATGATCAACCTTCTTCGTCCTAAATATCTCTTCCCAATCCAAGGAGAATACCGCGAATTGGATGCCCATGCACGAGTGGCGATGGAAGTCGGTATCTTGCCTGAAAATATCTTTATTCCAAAACGCGGAACGGTGATGGAGTATGAAAAGGGGGACTTCGTTCCTGCCGGTAGTGTCTCAGCAGGAGATGTCATGATTGATGGGAATGCCATTGGTGATGTCGGCAATATCGTCCTTCGTGACCGCAAGGTCTTGTC
>CABSQC010000100.1 GCA_902479835.1 uncultured Streptococcus sp.
GGTATTTGGAACCTTTGCTCCTCTTCATCAAGGGCATATTGACCTGATCCAGCGGGCCAAGCGTCAGTGTGATCGCGTTCGTGTCATCGTATCTGGTTATGAAGGGGATCGTGGCGAAGAAGTCGGGTTGACTTTACAAAAACGCTTCCGTTATATCCGCGAAGCCTTCTCTAATGATGAGTTGACCCAAGTCTATAAGCTAGATGAAACAGAACTTCCTCGTTATCCCTTGGGCTGGGAGCCTTGGTTACAAACAGCCCTTGACACCATCCAGTATCAAACAGAGACAGAAGAGTTGATCTTTTATGTAGGGGAGAAAGCCTATAAGGAAGAGTTGGAAGCTAGAGGATTTGAAGTTCACTTAGAGGAGCGTCGCTTCGGGATCTCTGCTACCATGATCCGGGAAAATCCAAGCAAATACTGGAAATACATCGCCCAGCCCTTCCGTCGCCAGTTTACAAAAAAAGTTTTGATCATGGGGAGCGCCAGTAACGGGAAAACGACCCTTGCAAAGGATTTAGCCCGCTTTTACGATGCACCTGTTAGTCTTGAGTATGCCCGTGAATACCAGATCAAGAACAATGTTCGGGATGATGAACTCACACCGAAAGATTACTATTACCTCCTCTTAGGACAGTATGATCAAACCTCCAAGCTCATCGATAGTAGTGCCAATCGAGGCCTGGTCATCGCAGATACCAATTCCCTGGTGACCAAGGGTTACTACGATTACTATATGGAAGTCGAAGGCCAGGATACCAGCATGACCGATACCTTCGACAACCTATTTGTCAGTATTCTGTCCAAAGAAAAATGGGATTTGATCCTCTTTGTCCAGCCGATCGGCTCTTATGTCAATGATGGTTTCAGGGATATGACCATGGCTGACGAAGAGATCCGCAGCAGCTTTTCAAATTACCTGGACCAATTGCGCCAGCAATACCTAGGAAACATTCCGACCACTTTCCTCGCATCAGACTACCTCGGCAACTACGAAGAAGCCAAGAAGGTGATCGATGCCATCTACCAAGCCGACTAAGGAGCAGCTTATGAAAAAACTATCTGAAAAATTCACAACTTTTAGCCAAGACTTTAAAAATGTTCACCGAGAAGCGAAAAAACAAGGCTTTGTCAATATTATGAAACTCCTATGGAAGGACCTTTTTATGGGACGGACAGCTTTTCAATGGATCTATCTCCTTCTTCTTTCTAGCGTTCCTTTTGTATTAGAGTTCATGACTCAAATACAATATTTCATCAAGGTCCTTTTCCATTCTAATGGTTCTTTTTCCATAGATTGGACAAATTTAATAGGACAACATGATTGGCTGGGATTGTTTGCCTCTTGGACAGGAATTGTCTGTGTCATTCTCGTTGCAGAAGGGCGAGCTAGCAACTACCTTTTTGGAGCAGTAAATTCAGCCATCTACCTCGTTTTAGCCCTCAATAAAAACTTCTATGGGGAAGTCCTGACAACTCTTTATTTCTTCATCATGCAACCGATCGGTCTCTATGTCTGGCTCTCCAATCGGATCAACGATCAAGGAAAGGTCGAAGAATCTCATTTTGAAGCCAAGAAATTGACCTTGATCGAGTGGATGCGCTACTTGGCCTTGAGTGCCGTGATCTGGATTGGTATGGGCTGTGCTTATCAGAGCATCCATAGTGCGCGGCCTTTCCGTGATAGTATTACCGACGCGACCAATGGGGTTGGCCAGCTCCTCATGACTCGCCTTTATCGGGAACAATGGATCTTCTGGATTGCGACCAACGTCTTTAGTATCTACCTCTGGTGGGATCAGAGTATTCAAATTCAAGGGATGTACTGGGTCTACACGCTGAATAGTCTAGTGGGCTGGTACCAATGGACCAAAGCCCTCAAGAAGGAGGTGGCCTAAATGACCAATCTCTTGATTCCAGCAGGAATGACGGAGAAAGAGTATTTTGAGACGGTCGCAAGTGAAGCAGACTTTCTCAAGTGGTACAAGGAACAAGACTTACCGACTTATGAAACCCCTAGTGTCACAGCGGACATGGTGGCCTACTGTTTTGTCGAAGGCCAGCTCAAGCTTTTAGCCATTCGCCGCAAGGCCCACCCATATCAACACCGCCTAGCCTTGGTGGGGGGCTTTGTGAACAAGGATGAAGATGCAACCCATGCTTGTATTCGAGAGGTCAAAGAAGAAGTCGGGCTCGATCTTCCAGTTAATAAGGTGGAGCAGCTCATGACGGTTTCCACCCCTGGGCGGGATCCCAGAGGCTGGGTCATTACCATCGCTCATCTGGTCTATCTGCCAGCAGAAGCAGTAAACATGGTCCAAGCAGGAGACGATGCCAAGGAAGTTGTTTTTCTCGATGTCGATTTCAAAAAGTCCCAGTGTTTGTTAGAGGGGAAAGCCTTAGTTGCTTCTGATTTTGCCTTTGACCACTATCAAATCATCCAAGAGTCAATCAAGCGGATTCAGGGACGTTTGGACTGGAATCCAACCTTCCTCTATCTGTTAGAGGAGCCTTTCACCGTTTATGAAGCAACCGAATTGGTCAATTTGATCAATCCAGGACGTCCCATCGTTAGCAATAACTTCCTCGTAAAATTCGGAGAATTCGTGGAAGAAGTGGGTCTCAAGCGGGTACCTAAGAAAAAACCACGCAAGACCTATCGCTTAAAAGAGTAGGTCGAGCGAGGTCCATTCTATCAGCCCTCAGCTACTTTTTGTAGCCAAGGGCTTTTTTTGATTTTTCCTGCTCCACTTGTGTGCAAAGTGGTATAATAAACATAATTGAAAGCAAAAGGGATACGACTATGGAAGAAAAAATCATCTTACCACAAAATACACGACTGATGGGGGCTCTGCTTGGTTTTATCGGAGGGGGCCTTGATGTTTTTTGCCACATGCACTACCGGAGTTTGGTCGCGACCCAAACGGGGAACCTACTGCTTCTCATCGCTGATTGGCACGATCCCCGTGTCGAAAATACCATCATGCGTTTTTCATCTATTCTATTTTTCTCGATTGGCTTTGTGGTTGCCCTCCATATCAAAGAGTATCGCAAGACAGCCTTTTGGCGGACCAAGATGTTGATTCCTTTGTTTGTGGTGACACTCCTGATTCCCTTAGTGTCTGTCATACCACCTGTAGAAGTTCCCTTTATTGCTTTTGGGACAGGGATGATGATGTTGACCTTTACAGGAAGCTTGATTGAAACCCACCCTTACGTGATCTTTATGACTTCCGGCAATTACCGCAAAATGCTGACGGCCTTGTACCGAATCACTCGAGGAAAGGGAGATTTGGACGAGTATCGGCGTCAGGCCATGAATTACGGGATTGTCGTTGGAAGCTTTATTGCGGGAGCTATTAGCGTAGCCATCCTCATGCATTTCATTCACCAATGGGCCATCTGGCTGATCACAGCCAACCTCTTTTTGATCATGACCTACTACACCGCCAGAGTCAAACAACTCGGCCTGCAAACAGATAATCTATAAAAACAGGACCTCACATGAGGTCCTGTTTTTTGTGTTTCTATGCTTTTAATTGTAAGAGTTCTTCAATCTCAGCCAGCGTGCTAGCTTGGGAGATGGCGCCGCGTAGTTTGGCTGCACCTGAGGTACCACGGAGGTAGTGAGGAGCGAGGCCACGGAATTCACGAACGGCAATGTGCTCACCTTTGAGACCGATCAAGCGTTTCAAGTGTTCGTAAGCAATCTTCATCTTGTCTTCAAAAGTCAAATCAGGCAGGATTTCTCCTGTTTCAAAGTAGTGATTGATTTGGTTGAAGAGATAAGGATTGCCCATAGCAGCGCGACCAATCATGACCGCATCAGCACCGACTTCTTCGATCCGTTGTTTGGCATCTTGAACCGTACGGATATCTCCGTTTGCGATAAATGGAATTTTGGTCAGAGCTTGGGCAACCTTGTGAAGGGTTTCAAGGTCAGCGTGACCTGTATACATTTGTTCTCGGGTCCGTCCGTGCATGGCAAGGGCAGAGACACCCGCAGCTTCAGCAGCGAGGGCATTTTCAACTGCTAGGGAAGGGTCCGACCAACCCGTCCGCATTTTAACAGTGAGTGGGATATCAAGGACGGATTGAACTTTATTGATGATGGAGTAAATCTTGTCTGGGTCCTTGAGCCACATGGCACCAGCCTCGTTCTTGACGATTTTATTCACCGGGCAACCCATGTTGATATCGACGATATCGGTCTTGGTATTTTCTTGGATAAATTCAGCTGCGCGTGCGAGGCTATCTTCGTCACTTCCAAAGAGTTGGATCGATACAGGATTTTCTCCTTCATCGATATGGAGCATGTGAAGCGTCTTTTCATTGTTGTACTGGATTCCCTTGTCAGAGACCATTTCCATCACAACGAGCCCTGCCCCCAGTTCTTTGGCAATGGTCCGGAAAGCTGAGTTGGTCACTCCGGCCATTGGGGCTAGGACGGTACGGTTAGGGATTTCGACATCCCCGATCATAAATGGCGTATTAAGATTTGTCACGAATGAGTTCCTCCAAGTCATTTTCGTCAAAGTGGTAGTGTGTTTGGCAGAATTGGCAGGTAATCTCTGCACCGTGATCTTCATCTTTCATCTCTTTTAGATCACTAGCTGGCAGACTTGCTAAAGCGTTCAAGAAACGCTCACGGCTACAGTCGCACTGGAAGCGAAGTTCTTCTTCAGAGAGACGTTTGAAAGGTTCATCCCCATAGATAGCGGCAAGAAGAGCTTCAATATGGTCTTCAGATTCCAAAAGTGTGGAGATGGCAGGCATTTCTTGGA
>CABSQC010000101.1 GCA_902479835.1 uncultured Streptococcus sp.
TGGTCAAAAAAATATCAGTATCATAGAGGAAGAAATAAGAAATCACCCCCATAGTCATCAGGGAAATGATAGAAACTCCTCCAACCAATCCATCCAAACCATCAATCAGATTAATGGCATTGGTGATGGCCGCAATCCATAACACCGTTAAAATCAAGGTCAGGACTGGCCCAAAATGAATCATGGGACCACCAAATGGAATCTTAAAGCTATCAAATCGGAAGTCTGTAAAAGCCCAAACGATAACAGCTCCAATAACAATACCAAGCATCTTAGGTAGAGGCTTTAATTCCAAGATATCATCAATGAAGCCCGTCAGAGCTACGACAGATCCCCCCACAACAACCGGCAAGATGTACCTAATGTAAGAAACATGCCAGATATCCTTATGGATAATCATAGGCATAAAGACCAAGGTCGCTAGTACAAAGGCCAACAAAATAGCTAGACCGCCAGCACTAGGCATGGGCTTTTTATTGATACGTCTTGCATTGGGATTGTCAACAGCTCCGACACGTAAGGCCAAAGAGCGTACCAATGGGGTCGTCACAATGGCAATCAAAAAGGTCCCAATCAAAACGAATATATAGTTAATGGTCCAAGGCATGTCTTAGCTCCATTTCGTTGCTTGTAGTACCGGTAAGGCGTCCTCTTCCATCAAGATTGTTGCATGCTCTTGTAGGTAGGCACGTGTTCGGTCTGCTACATTCGCATATTCAAGAAAACGCGCATACATATTGTTCGCGTAATAATCAGGCTCATCAGCCAAGTAAAGAAGGATCGTCATGTAGTAGACATCCCCAAGTTTATAAAGCTCAGAACCTTCAACAGGTATATCCTTCAAACCTTGCGTAAAAGTCACCACTTGATCAAAGTCAGAGAAGGCCAAGACATAGTGGGTATAGTCTTCACGAATATTTTCTTCAGCCACTTCCTTGGTAGGCTCTGTCATAGCCTTATCAACCTCTTCCAAGGTCTTTTCAAGCTCTTCGAGCTTATGGTGTGCTTCGATGTCACCCTTGTCCATAAAGTTACCCTCAAGGGCCTTTAGAAACTCTTCTGGAGAAAGCCCTGAATAGTCATCCATATCTGACAAATCATTGAAATCAAGGTCTTCCTTAAGATCTGATTTAGTCACAAAGACATCCACACGATCCTTGCGTGGCGTGACACGGAAGCTCAGCATTCCACTATTTTTAAAGTTATCAGGCAAGTCCAACTCATCCATGACAGTATAGAAAAATTCCTCTGTTTTTTCCTGGGGAATCAAGAAATCCTTCAATTCCATACCATGTTCTTCAAGATCTTCCATGGTAATCATGATTTTTAGAGTTGTCTCGCTTATTTGTTTCATTTCCATATGTAAAAAACCTCGCACGAGTAGTTATTTCATTATACTAGAAAAGCCAAGAGATAGCAATTTCTGAGCAAGTTTGAGTCTTATTTTGGAAAGGATTTCTAAAAACTTCTTAATACTAACAAAACCTTGTATTTCCCCATTTATACCTGTCATCTATCCTAGATTGGAGTATAATAAAAGTGAAGATATACATGGAGGTGATGACCATGACTGCCTATAAAAAAGGGTGGCTACGAGCTAGCATTGCTGGAGGAATAACGAGTTTATTGACGCTCTTTCTCTACTTATCGGGGCAACCTTATCAAGTAAACAAATCTACCTTTCTTACAGGGATAATCGTCGCCATCATACTAGCAACTGCACCCATTTACGACGATAACCGTTTATCGCTCAAACAGCAATCTCCTCTCCACTTCTCAATCATGTGTGTTACCATCCTTCCAATTCTCTGTTTGTCCGGATGGTATCCCTTGCATAATATCGTGGACTTCTTGAAAATCCTAGCTAGCTTCTTGACTTGCGGACTGGTCCTATGGTTGCTAGCTTACCTTATCTTTGGAAAACTTCTCCACAAATAATCTCTAAACCAGCTAAAAAGGACTTCATTTGAAGTCCTTTTTCAGTTTACTTGAACGTAATTATCCGAAAATAAGTTTGACAGCTCCATAAAGAAGCACAATAATACCAAGCACGATACGGTATTTACCGAAAAGAGTGAAGTCGTGTTTTTTCACATAACTTGTCAAGAAACGAATTGCAACCATGCTGACCGCAAAGGCTACTCCCATCGCAACCAAGAGCAAGAACAATTGCCCAAAACTCAAGAGCTGTCCTGCTTTTATAAATTTGAAAATCTTTAAGGCACTGGCTCCAAACATAACAGGAATTCCAAGATAGAAGGTAAATTCTGTCACAACAGAACGACTAGTTCCATTCAACAAACCACCGACAATCGTTGCACCAGAACGACTGGTCCCTGGTAAAAGGGCAAGAACTTGGAAGAGTCCGATATAAAGAGCTGTTCGATAAGGGAGCTTATGCAATTCCGTTACTGCTGGCTCAACCTGTTCTCGTCTTTCCAGATAGATAAAGGCAATCCCGTAGGTGATCAACATAATCGCAACGGAAATCGAATTGTGAAAATGCGCCTCAAACCAATCATCCAATTTAAAAACAAAGACAAGCGGGAGCGTTGCAACCGCAACTTTTGCCCATAATTGCCAAGTTCGACGTACTTCTAGTGGAGATTTCCCCGGTTTGAAGGGATACAATTTATCGAAATAAATCACCACAACCGCTAGGATCGCACCCAATTGGATCACGACATTGAACATCTCCATAAAGGCTGGATCTTGATTTTTAAACTGCACAAAATCCTGTAACAGAATCAAGTGACCTGTACTTGAGATCGGTAACCATTCTGTAATCCCCTCGACAATCCCAAAAAGAACCGCCTTGATTAATTCGATCAGAAACATCTTTTTCTCCTAAACTTACATTTGCTCTATTATATCATAAATCTATGGACTGGACCAGACCTTCTAAACTAGAAGGGAAAGAGCGACCAAGACCATTCTTAGTGCTGCTTAGAAGGCACCAAAGCCTCCTCCGCCTCCTCCGCCAGAGAAACCTCCTCCACTACCAGAGGAAACTGTGAAATGACTAGCTGTCGATGCTGTCGATCCATAAGTAGACATGGCATGACTTGAGTGGGTCACATCATGATAGAACGGAGTATAAACGAAGGCGTTTAAGGCTTGATTTTCTAAATGAATATTCCGAAGCTTCATGACCTTTGTGACCTGATCAGCTACACCATACAAGGCCGCATAGACCAATAAGCGATTCCATAGGACCAGAGACTGCAACTCTGCATCATTGAGGTGGGCAATCTCTTTCAACATCCGACCAAAACTATCCCAGTAATAGCGTTGCTCAGCACCCGCAACATTGACAACCCCATCTCGTAAGCATGCTTTAAAGACGCCATTGAAGCGCGCTGGCATAAACCAAAGTATGAGGATCCCTATCAAACAAGGAACAGAGAACCAACCCATCCCAAAGATGGCAAAGATTTCTGCTCCAAAGGCGATAAACCAAGCAGCCCAACCAAAGAAGAGGCTTCGTCTAGCTTGCGCTTCTTCATTTGCCTCTAAAGGGCGATAGTAGCTTGGCAAATGGAGATCTTCCACCTTGCGATGAACATCTTTGGCTACCTGGTTGACAGCAGCATCAAAGCGACCCTGAGCCCTACTTCCTAGCGAACGAATAGCATCTTGATCTGCTTTTTTGGCATGTTTGTATACGTCATCACTAAATTCATAATTCTTAAAGAGATCTTTAACGGTACAGGAAACCTGATCCCCAAAAGCCATATTCATAAAAGAGCGTTCAAAATCATCCACATGTCCATGAGACTTCCTGGTCAAAACAACTTCATTTCCTTGTTGCTCGTAGACAATCACTCCACGATCCATCAAATCCAGCAACGTAGCTTGAAGCATTTTTTCAAATGTAAATACCGGAGGAGTCGCCTTCTCTTTATTGGTCGGGGAGGCCTCGTCTAATTCAGCTGAATAAACAACCGAACTCATAATTAGAGGTGCAATGTCCTGTGGAATCTCATAAAGACGAGTATCGGTCGGATAGGTAACACCAGGCCAAATCATTTTTTTGAACCGATTGCGACCCAAGAGAGAAAGAAGCCAGAGTGCAATAATTAAGGCTGGCAAGATCCATTTCCAAAACATGCGTGTCCAGTATTTTTCTTGTTCAATTTTGGCTTGGTTCTTATGAAATTCATCCAATTTGGTCAAACCTGTATTTCGACCAGAATCATACAAAGTAGATAAGTCTGACTTCAACCAGTATCCATACAACTCCACCGCTTTTCCCTTGCCTAAGTTATAGAAAGTAGCAGAATAGATTCCATCTTCTTTTTTTACAGTCACATCTGGTCCCATAAAGGCTGTATGGATATACAGTTCCGATTGGGCATTGGCTGGTGCGAACTTAGGAATGACACGAAATTGAACTTCATCCACCTTCTGATCACCATCAGTAATTGGTTTCCAGTTCAACTGCAAGATATCCTTGTGTGAATAAAGAAGATTTTTTAATTTCCATGTGACTTTAATTTTGACTGTATCTGTCGCCACTCCACTGTTATAAATTTTCACTCGGTAGCCATCACCTAGATTCGTAATCTCGGGTTCTCTTTGAAGATCACGGCCTTCCACCTCAACCTTTGGCGGCATCTCAATTGCAAAGCCTTGTGGCATGTTCCCCGCAGTTCCTAGGCTAACATACTGCCCTCTATAAGAATCTTTGAAATAATAGACCAACTCCTCCTCATAGGTGGCGTCGTCCCAGGTGTCCAAGGTCAAGGTTCCACCATAGTACAATACATCAT
>CABSQC010000102.1 GCA_902479835.1 uncultured Streptococcus sp.
TACTGAAACTTTCCGCTGTGAGAAAAGTGCTTGAAACGTTATTGTTTCAGGCACTCGGAATTATTGAGACCTTAGACTCAATAATTAGTCATGGAACTTCAAAGAAGTTCGCTGACGTCCGTACTCACCTAAGGAAAGTTTTTAAGATATTTTGTCTTCAATCTGAAAAGAGCCTTTCGGCTCTTTTCTATATCATTATTTTGCTAAAGCTCCCATTGGATCCCACGGTGCTAGGACAATTGGTTCTGCTTCATAGGCTGCTAATTCGTCTGCTGTTAGGAATTCTTTACGAACCACGATTTGATAGGTATATTCATCCATCCAAGCATCAGAAGCCACAAAGTAACCATCTGTACCGACCTTGTCTCCCCATGAATTTTCAACCTTCCATTTACGAGGCTGACCTGCTTCGTCTAAATCAACCCCTGTCAAGACCATAGCGTGTGTCATGAGACTTTCTGCATAGTCCAAGCGACCCGCCTTGTCTTGTGTCAAATGAATGTCCATGCCTGCTTCAAAATCGTAGACATCTGTTGCCAGGATTCCGGCTTTACGGTTGCTGACTTGGCCTACATCTGAACCAAACCAGACAGTTTCTCCTGCTTTCATTTGAGCAATAGCTAATTCTTTCAATCGATCCATTGGAACATTTAGGTAGCGGACTGGACGGCTACCAACCACATTGCCCAGCATATCTACGGTGTAAGATTTTCCATATGGCTTATCTGTAGTTGGGGCATTGATAATGGAGACGTAATCGTCTAATTGAAGGTCTACATATTTTTTGTAGAAGCTTTGTGGAGTTAAGCCACTTTCGGTATGGAATTGGTTGTCCTTATCACGGTATGAAAAGTCAAATTCACGCGGAGGCAATCCTAAAGACATAGCCAAGAAGTTAAAGATTTCTTGCAACAACGCTTGTTTCTTGCTCGCAACTGCCTCACTATCTGCGCCTGAGTGAATCAAGTCACGCAAGATTTGCGCATCTTGACGCAAGAGTTTATTGAGGTAGGTGTTCAATTCCCGGCTATTACTTGAAGAAATCGATTCCGGATAAACTGATTTTGGAACCACTCCGTATTTCTCAAAGAGGGATACCACCATATCCCATTGACCACCATCTTGTTGTGGGGTTTGTAGGAGAAAAGCCACCTTACGGCTGGTCAATTCTTGATCTGCTGTAGCAATCACTTGCTCCAAAAACCAGTTTGATTTTTCATACTTATCCCAAAAGAAAGTATGTGCTTGAGACAATTCAAAATCCTCCAATTGGAAGCTTGAAATCATCTTGTGACGGAAGGTATTTAAAGCCGCAAACATCCAACAACGTCCAGATGCTTTTTGGTTTGTCACCTTATCCTTGGTCAAATCAAGTGAAAAAACTGGTGTATTTTCTACTGCACTCTTGCGCGTTTCAAGCGATGCATGGATCCCATTGTGGGTAACAGCATTTTCAAGAGCCGCATATTTCACATTTGCTTCATAATTAGCATAGAGCTGGTCTGTAAATTCTTTCGTTAATTCTGACATAGCAATCTCCTTTTTTCGTTATCTACTATTATAATCCTTTGAGCAGAATCTTCAAGTAAAAATCACCCTATAGAGAGGGGTTCTGTATGGAATAAATAATTTTATCCCCACAATATCATTTGCGTTGAATGGCTTGAGGGACGGTTTCTACATACTGCATTCCTGCCTTTTCCATGACTTTCCCTGAAGCAGGATTTAAACTGACATAAGTGGCTTTGATTTCTTTAAATCCGACTTTGTTCAATAAGAAATCCAAAACAGCTATGACGGCTTCTGTCATGAATCCCCGCCCCCAGAATTTCTTGCCAAGGATATAACCCAGCTCGCAAGATTGACTTTCCTGGTCTTGGGAAACCACACTAATATCTCCAATTACCTGATCCGGTGATGTTTTGAAACAGATCGCCCATTTATAAGTATCTGGTTTTTGATACTGTTCGACCCATCTTTTGATCGATTCTCTGGTCCTCTCGGAAGATGTATGGGCATCCCAGGTAACATATTTCAGATTTTCAGGATCAGAAGCCCAATTTTCAAACATCGCTGGTGCATCTTCCAAAACGAAAGGCCTCAAGTATAACTGTTCTGTCTTCATGACAAGACTACCAAGATGATTCATATGTTGTCTCCCTTCATTTTTTCATGCAACTTGAATTCTGCAAGTTTTTTACTTTAATCTAGAAGAAAAGGACGGATGAAACCGCCCTTCTTTTTGATGCTTTTCACAATATAATATGGTGAGAAGACTACGAAATCGAACTCCACGAGTTACCGATTTCTACCTCGTTCTCCTATGTTAAGACTCTGGCTAAAAAGGTCTACTGGACCTTTTTACTCCCAGAAATGATCAAATACTGTGATTGGCAAGTGGCGTTTGTGTTGGCCTTTGTACCACCATTTTTCAATAGTTGCTTGAGCTTCTGGGCTCACTTGTTTGCCTTCTAGGTAATCATCGATTTCATTATAGGTGACACCCAGCGCTACTTCATCTGCTATTCCTGGTTTTTCTTCTTCCAAATCAGCTGTTGGGATTTTCTCATAAAGAGCAGAATCAGCCCCTAAAGCTTTAAGCAATTGTTTTCCTTGACGCTTGTTCAAACGGAATAGAGGTAGAATATCGGCACCACCATCCCCAAACTTGGTGAAGAAACCTGTAATGTTTTCCGCCGCATGGTCCGTCCCAATAACGGCTCCGCTATGTGCACCTGCTAAAGCATACTGAGCAATCATGCGACTACGAGCCTTGATATTGCCCTTGTTGAAGTCGGAGATATCCGTTCCTGTTGCTTCGACAGCACGTTCCATGGCATCAACCGATTCCTTGATGTTAACGACTAGGCTGACATCTGGCTGGATGAAGGCCAAGGCTTTTTGAGCATCTGCTTCATCTGCCTGTACCCCATAAGGAAGACGAACGGCAATAAATTGGTAAGCGGTATCTCCAGTCTCTGCGCGCATTTCTTCCATGGCTAATTGAGCTAATCGCCCAGCAAGAGTCGAATCTTGTCCTCCTGAGATCCCTAATACAAATGTTTTCAAGAAGGGATGTTTTTTTAGATATCTTTTTAAGAAATCAACCGAGCGGCGAATCTCTTCCTGAGGATCAATGCTAGGCTTGACACCCAATTGTTGGATAATCTCTTCTTGCAAACTCATTTTGCTTCTCCTTCTCCATTGGCCTTGTTACGCATTTCCTCGATTAGATCCATCTTATCCTGCCAAATATCTTTTGCCAAGTCAACTGGGTAATGCTGTGGATTGAGGACACGCTTGTATTCATCCCACAATTGATCGTAATTTTTACGAGCATATTCTTGAATTTCTGATAATGGTGGTAGTTGATAAACCAATTGCCCCTCTTTAAAAATATCCACTAAAAGAGGAATAGCCTCAAAGTTTCGGACCGTTTTATTGATGTAGGTATAAGTCGGATGGAACATTTTAAGTTCTGTCAGTTGTGAAACATCTACTCCATCATAAGTGATGTAGTCCCCTTCTGACTTACCTTTTTCACGGCTCGTAATCCGCCAGACTTGCTTTTTACCTGGAGTAGAAACTTTCTCTGCATTATTAGAAAGCTTGATGGTATTGATCATCTCTCCTGCTTCGTTTTCAACAGAAACAATTTTGTATACCGCCCCAAGTGCTGGTTGATCGTAAGCTGTAATGAGTTTGGTACCCACACCCCATACATCAATTTTTGCTTTTTGCATTTTTAAGTTGAGGATGGTATTTTCATCCAAGTCGTTAGAAGCGTAGATTTTAGCATTTGTAAACCCAGCCTCATCTAATTGCTGGCGAACTTTTTTAGAAATATAGGCAATATCTCCTGAATCAATCCGAACGCCTAAGAAATTGATCTTCTCTCCCATTTCACGCGCTACCTGAATAGCTGCTGGTACCCCAATACGAAGGGTATCATAGGTATCTACGAGGAAGACACAATCTTTATGGGTTTCCGCATAGGCCTTAAAGGCTTGGTAGTCATTTCCATATACCTGTACAAGAGAATGGGCATGGGTTCCTAAAACAGGGATTCCAAAGAGTTTTCCTGCCCGAACATTACTAGTCCCATTAGCACCTCCGATGACTGCCGCACGAGTTCCCCAAATCGCAGCATCCATTTCTTGCGCGCGGCGTGTCCCAAATTCCATTAAGGGCTCATCTTCAATGACCGAACGAATGCGTGCAGCCTTTGTGGCTATCAAGGTTTGAAAGTTGACGATATTTAAGAGGGCTGTTTCCACCAATTGACACTGAGCCAGAGGGCCTTCGACCTGGACAATTGGTTCATTGGCAAAAACTAAGTCACCTTCTTGAGCCGAGCGTACTGTCAGTTCCAACTTGAGATCACGGAGATATTCCAAGAAGGCTCCATGATAACCAAGTGACTCTAAATAGGCAATATCGCTCTCAGAAAAACTCAAGTTTTCCAAATATTTCACAATTCGCTCTAAGCCAGCAAATACAGCATAGCCGTTTTTAAAAGGCTGTTGACGAAAATACACTTCAAATACAGCATGTTTATTGTGGATACCTTGATCAAAATAGACCTGCATCATGTTGATTTGGTATAAATCAGTATGCAAGGTTAAACTGTCATCTGGATACATATGAATACCTCTTTTTTTTAGATTTGTTCTATGAATTCCTACCATAAAATTAGTACCATTATAGCATATTTCAGCCCTATTGAATACTGAAAGGAAAGCACAAAAAAATC
>CABSQC010000103.1 GCA_902479835.1 uncultured Streptococcus sp.
AACACCACCAACACCTACAACTCCTCCAGCTCCAGCACTTCCTGAAACTGGTGAAGAACAATCAGCATCTGCTACATTGTTAGGTGCTGCACTTGGTATGGTTGGCCTTGCGGGACTTGCAAAACGCAAAAAACGCGAAGACTAAAATTGAGGTGACATCGACAAACTTGTTGATGAGGTGACAATTTTAGATCCAACAGGAAGAGGCTTTGCTCGAAAGAGCAAGGCCTCTTTGTTTGGTATTGGAAACTTAGAAAAACATGCATAAATGTGATGAAAAAGTTTCAGTAAAATTCTATATATTCATTTCATTCGGTTACTAGTTTCAAAGAATTTCCATTGACTTGAAGTAGAGAAAACAGTATACTAGAAAAGCAATTTGATCTTTCAAACTGCCGGCAACAAGGGGAATGAATCCACTTTGAATTGGAATTACAGTAGGGTTTGGAGTGGAAGAACTTCACACCCTTATTGTCGTCGGTTACCTTCATAAAAGGAGTATAGACTCTGAATAAGTTGTATAAATATAAAAAACTTCCTTGGAACAGAATTCCATAGGAAGTTTCTTTTTGTTTGGGAACTAACTAATCATGTTTCTTTTTGAAAGCGACAAGACTGGTAAGGCCTGCTAAGATACCAAGTCCAAGTAAGGATAGGTGTGAGGTCTCTTCACCTGTTACAGGTAGGTGAGTTCCTTCTTGAGGGGTGTTAGGAACAGCTTCGGGGAGCTCCGCTGTTTGGCTTGTAGTTTCAAGAGGTTTATCCTCTTCTGTTATAGAAGTAGATGGGATTTCTTTTATTACTGCTGGTTGTGTATGAGAAGTACTAGGATGAACGATTTCTTTACTTCCTGTTTCTGGGGATGGTTGTGGAGTAGGGATTTCTTTGACCTTGTAGGCAAAGATCAAGATGGTTGTTCCCACTTCTACGTTCCCAGTTTGTTCAGCTGCACCGACCCGTTCGTAGATGTGGCCGTCGTAGGAGATCTCATCTGGTGCGCTAGCGACGTAATGGGTTCCATTGTCCACATTCGTTGCAACCGCAAGTTCTGGTTGCAATTCAGTGCTCGTATCTTGGATGACAAATCGCGCGATGACAGTCCCCGTAGCTAACTTGTAATCGTAGATAACGGTTTTCATTCCTTTAGTGACGGTGCCATTTGGATCCGCAGAATCAGCACGGAGTCCAACTAGATGGTAGATACGACCATCTTTTGTGATTTCTGTTGGGGCCTCACTTGTATATTTGGTGCCGAAGTCTGCTTCTGTAGCGAGGTCTTGCGCCTCTTGCAGATCAGTGTTGCCTCCCTCTGTAAGGAATCGTACCATGACAGAGCCTTTGGAGATGGCATAGGAAATAGCAGTATCAGCTGTTGGAGACTCAGGGTTCGGAAGAAGATAGCCTTTGGTCTCGTCGAGAGGATCGACAAAGTTCAAGACTTGTCCATTAGCATCTTTTGGCTCTAATCCCTCCACGTAAGGAAGGATAGCGGTAGGAGATGCGATGGCAGTTGGATTAGTAGCATCATTGAGATAAGTGATCTCTTTTTGAGCATTGGTTGGTTCTTTACCAGTGGCATAGCTGATCCTATAGGCACCGACTGGTCGATAGATGACCGTATCTGTGATGTCTGCTACATCAGCGTGAATGCCAGTATGGTGACCTGCTTTTATCAGATCAGAAGAGACGGTATCAGTCGATTCTTCTGCTACGACAACATAGCCTTTTTTGACGGGATTTTCAAGAGCTGTAAAACTCGTGCCATCTTGAGCTGTCCAGTCTTCAAGCTTCGTCTCGCCTGTCACCAAATTGATGCTTCCTTTGCGAGCGAAATGAAGGCTGTCAGTTTGATCAGCTATTCCTGCAGGCCGGCGGTTAGATCCATCGTTGTCCTCTGTTACATAGGTCACTGTACGGGTCACTGTTTCAGATAAATGATCCAGATCAGCCGTTGTTTGACCAGCTGGAGCTAGAGGAGTTGGATAGACACGACCCTCGCTGTCTCCTGGAACAACTTGACCGGCTTGGATGGGCTGTGCTTCTGAAAATGCTACAATTTTTGGTGTCAAGCGGACAATAAACTCTTGAACGCCATCTTCATTCGTGTTGTTAGCGTCGCGGTCAAAGTTTGGTTGTCCGTCTGCAGCGAAGCCATTTTCTACTAGTTCATAGCCTTTCTTCAAATAGTTGGCAATGGTTTCTTTTGTAGAGTAGTTGATCTTTTCACCTGTATGACCAACCAAGTCACTGGAACGTTCGAGCTCAACTCCGTTTTCGTCTTGATAAAGAACATGAGCGGCTTCATTGAGTTTGACATAGAGCATGTCCCAGACATCTAGACTAGGAACATCGATAGCTGCCATCCATTGGCCAGCCCCTCCGTCATAATAAACATTTGCGCTTGTTTCTCGGAGGTTGATGTTGTATTTTCCTTCAACAGCATCAGGTGTAGCCCAGTAAATGTTGGCGTGTTCAGCTTGGTCTTTTGTGATTTTTCCAAGTGGAACAAAAGCTTGAATATTGGTTAGTTTTTCGGTTGTATTCACAGCGCTGTTCCATTTATTTTCAGTGATGCCGACCAAATTGATCAAGTGAGCAATTCGATCACCCGTCTTGGTTTCCTTTGTAATGGTATAAACAGTTCCAGGTTGAACCTCATCTGCGTTATCTGGGTTGGATCCGATGAAGTTGCCGTTCACCAGTACATTGGTATTGTCTACGATCCGACGGGTATCATGTGACAAGGTGTCGCGACCGCGGAGAAGTTCTTGATAAGCAACGATGAATTCTTGGTAGTTGAATTCTGCATTGGCAAAGTCAGCATTGACTGGTAGGTTTTGATTGAGATACCATTCTGCTTGGATCACCCCAAAACCTTTAGCATCTTGAGAAGTATTGAGAGCTGCAGTCGTCATATGGTAACCACCGCTCGCTGCGATAATAGCATCTGTCAGCAATTCGTTGTCTTTGCTGAGGGTTGATGCGTTTTTACCACGATGGGTATAGGCTGCGATGATGGGAGATTTCCCCTTGTATAAATCACGCATCCGTTCGGTGAGGCGAGTCAAGGCTTGGTAGGTGGAGTCATAGGCGATGCTATCTCCCCAAACTTCTGCATAAGGAGCAGAGACATTTGTCTTACCTAGGCGATCCGCATCTCCAGTGGAGATATCGTTGATCATGAAGTCATAGCCTTCTTTTTTGAGGGCCTCTGTTGCAGCTGCGGCTAGTTCTGGATAGTGTTCGCTCAAAGAGAAGCCTTTTCCAGGTTCACTGACTTTTTCCACCCAGTTAGATCCCATGGTATCCCCTTGCCATCCATCAAAATTCCCTTCTTTCATGGCTTTGGTCATGACTTCAATGATAAATTTTTGCCAATTTGGATCACCTGGATCGAGAAATTGTTGGATATCGGTCGCTGTGACATCACCCTTTTTACCAAAGTTGAAATGGTCTTGTAGATTGCGAACAATGGCACTTTTTACTTCATTTGGGACCCCTTCTTCGAGGGAAACCGCGTAAATCATGTTATACAGCATGGCTTTGGCACCAGTTGTATGGACATGAGCCACCAGCTCTTTGACTGCTTCTGTATCGATGACAGGTAAGTAAGACTTGCGCTTGTCAGGATCTGTTTCGTTATTTGGAATCAAGAAAGTCGCCCAATCTTGAGTGAAACGTTCAACATTTGCTGGGAATGGGTTGGCAGGTGTATTGTAAACGTCGTAGAAGAAGTAGTTGTTGATGTGCATATTGGCCAATTGGTCAATACTATTCTTGTAGCCTTCTACCTGATCATTGGTGATGGAGTTGTGATTGTCTTTTGAGCCGGCAACCACCCCATAACGTGGGTAGATCGTCCAGTCATCTTCAACAGCAAGACCCGCTGCCTTATGAAAGGCTTGGGAGCCATCTGCTTTCTTACCAAGGACATCTACGATAAATCCAGCATTAGGGGAAAAGACCGTACTTGGAATTGTCAGCTCGCTACCTTCAACGTTTTTCTTTTCATAAATGACCTGATCTAAATGAGAGACAGTGACATCAGAAGAAACTACTTCAGAGTTGTTGATGGAAATGCGGACATCTTCCCCACTTTTATAAGTCGCTTTATCAAAGGTGACGTCGTTGGTGATTTTTGGAGTATTATAAGTAGTTGCTGTTGTTGCACTGACCGGTTGAGTGGCAGTCACAGTTGGTGTTGATTCCGATGGAGAAGAAGTTGCTTCCGTCGTAGCACCTTCTTCACTAGTAGTGGTAGGAGTACTGGTGTTGGTTGCTACTGGTTGAGCGGTTGCTGGGATTTCAGAAGTCGGATTGGTGTTGACCTCGTCAGCCATGGCAACAGAGCTTACCATCAAGGCTCCAAAAAGGGTAATCATAGAGACTAATGCCTTGTTGCGCTTGCGGAAATAGCCGTGCCCTTTTTCAGAGACACTATTTTTTTGTTGATTCATTTTTTCTCCCACATACTGTTTGTATAGTTTACTGAACAGTTTGAAGTAAACTGTTCTATCGATGCCAATAAGTATACGACATTTCACTAGATAGTGTCAATTTAAGAATGAAAGCCTGTTTGAAAATTTTTATGGAAGTATTAGAAAATAGCCTTAAATAGGGGTTTTTGATTCATAAAAATGAAAAACTAAAAAACGTTTGACACAAAATTTCCCCGCATTTTAAAAAATAGTACAAATTAGTGATAAAAGCAAAACAAGGAGAAACGTTTGCAT
>CABSQC010000104.1 GCA_902479835.1 uncultured Streptococcus sp.
GAAATAGCATATAAAAGGGCAAGATCAAATAATAAATAGGAGAAATATGGACTCCAAAATGCGATAAGGCCCTATCTCTTTCAAGGGTGGTAACTTGTGAAAAATCATGTCTCATTCTCTCAAACATCTGTGAAAAGATTCCAATATCAAAAGAAGAGACCGCATTGGCTTTAATCTTATAATAGGCAACAATCGATAAATAGAGCACATAGAAAATACCACTGATTATTGTCACCACTGTGAGTCTTCGAACCCAGGTTTCATTAACTTTAGCCAAAGAAACCTTGGAGAGAAGAAAACCGATCAGGACGGCAACGATAACGGCTACTAATACTGGCCAGATCAAGGTAGGTAACTTCGATTCAGAAATCGTAAACGTAAAGATTCCCAGTTCCTTATCTTGAAGATTGGCACTAGTTTGTAGCAACAATTTCGGAAAAGACAAGACATCTACCGCTAAGAAGATATAAGCGATTTTTTCTTTTCCTAAATAAAAATATAGAAACAAGACCAGTGAGAGCAACACTAGGCCCAATGACATAAAGAGACTCGGACTTTTCAAAATAGAAATAAATAGGATACCTGCCGCGAACCAGAGATTCAATTTTTGTATGCAGATATACTTCTTGCTCTCCGTCAAAAACCAGAGAATAGGATAACTAATGAGCAAAGCAAGGACTGTATGGCCCCATCCCACTTTACCCAGTTCTAGAAATAATTCCTTTGTTGAAAAACTTAATAGATTGACCATCATGGCCACAAAATAAGAACCTAGAAGCAACCATAAATAGTTAAGGTTCATTGTCTTAGCAAGTTTCATTTCTATCAATACCTCCCAATTGTAGTTCCTATTCTAGCACAAAATCCTTACTATTTCTAGATAGTAATAACCATACCAAAAGAGAGGCTGATACCAATTCAACCTCTCTTTTTCTTATAATTCCTGTAATAAATAACGGAAGAGTTCTAAATTTCCTTTTTCTTCATTGACCAAGTATTCTGGATGCCACTGCAAGCCCATAATCCGATGGCCGTCTACTGCTTCAATGGCTTCGATGGTGTGATCGCGCGGATCAAAGGCGGTCGCACGGAAATTCGGTGCAAGATCCTTGATACTTTGGCGGTGCACAGAATTAATCCGACTGGCCTGACCAAAGAGTTGTTCCACCACACTGCCTTTTTTAGTCTGGATAGAATGAGAAGTCCCAAACGGAAGTCCTTGCCAATGCCCTTCGATCTCTTGGTTGAGTGTTCCTCCAAAAGCCACATTGATCAACTGAACCCCACGGCAAATTCCTAGAACCGGTTTGTTTTGGCGTACTGCTTCCTTTAGTAAGGCAAGCTCAAATTGATCCCGTTCGATATTGTAATCATCGCTCTCGATGGTTTTTTCTTCACCATAGAGACTAGGATCGACATTTTGGCCTCCACTTAAGATCAATTTGTCAATCGTTTCAACATAGTCCTTAACCAAGGAAGGATCCCCCATCGGGATGACCATTGGAAGCCCACCTGCTTGACGGATTCCTTCCGCAAACTGACTAGATACAGAGGAATGAAGGTTTTTCCCTTCCGGGTCCACCGGACAGAGATTGGCGGATACTCCAACAATTGTTCTGCACATATTCATTCCTCCTTCATTTTTACTAATACTTATGTTACCACCCATTAGTGATAGTGTCTAATATGTATTTTTTAAAACCGTGATAGATTTTATTTATCACCCTCACCTTCCTCACAAAACAATTGATGATCATACAAGTTTTTTTACCTATATTATGTTAAAATAGAGAGGAAAATAGAATCGTCCTTCAAGGCACACATTAGGCCGTTTCGAAGGCGCAAGCGCTAGATTCCTAGCCTTGTTGAAAAATAGACATAGAAATGGAAGATACTATGGAAAAACAAACCGTTGCAGTATTGGGTCCTGGTTCATGGGGAACAGCCCTTTCACAAGTCCTCAATGATAACGGCCATGAAGTCCGTCTCTGGGGAAATATCCAAGAACAAATCGATGAAATCAATACCGCTCATACCAATCAACGCTATTTCAAAGATATCGTTATTAGCGAAGACATCACTGCTACGACTGATTTGAAAGCAGCTTTGGACGGTGTGGACGCTATCCTCTTTGTCGTTCCTACAAAGGTGACCCGTTTGGTGGCGAAACAAGTTGCTGAAACACTGGATCACCCTGTAACAGTCATGCATGCTTCCAAGGGACTAGAACCTGGTACACACGATCGAATTTCTCAAATCCTTGAAGAAGAAATTCCTGCTTCTCTTCGCAGCGAGGTGGTGGTCGTTTCTGGACCTAGTCACGCCGAAGAAACTATCGTACGGGACATTACCCTCATTACAGCTGCCTCAATAGATTTAGAAGCCGCACGCTATGTTCAAGAACTCTTTAGCAACCATTACTTCCGCCTCTATACCAATACAGATGTCATCGGAGTGGAAACTGCTGGAGCCTTGAAGAATATCATCGCTGTCGGAGCTGGGGCCCTGCACGGTCTTGGTTATGGTGACAATGCCAAAGCAGCTATCATCACGCGCGGTCTCGCTGAAATCACGCGCCTTGGCGTTAAGCTAGGAGCTAGCCCCTTGACCTATAGCGGTTTGTCTGGGGTTGGTGACTTGATCGTTACTGGTACTTCTGTTCACTCCCGCAACTGGCGAGCTGGGGATGCTCTCGGACGTGGCGAAAAATTGGAAGACATCGAAGCCAACATGGGCATGATCATTGAAGGGATCTCTACGACCAAAGTCGCCCATGAACTGGCACAAGAATTGGATGTCTACATGCCGATTACACAGGCCATTTACCAAGTCATCTACGAAGGAAAAGATATCCGCGAAGCTATCCACCACATGATGAGCAATGAATTTAAAGAAGAAAACGAGTGGAAATAAGTCAACCACCCTATCATCAATCCTACCTTTTAGAAAGGAAACTATATGACTAAAGTTAGAAAAGCAGTCATTCCTGCGGCTGGTTTGGGGACGCGCTTCCTCCCAGCTACCAAAGCTTTGGCAAAGGAAATGTTGCCAATCGTTGACAAACCTACGATCCAATTCATCGTAGAAGAGGCTCTGAAATCTGGGATCGAGGAAATCCTTGTCGTAACAGGGAAGGCCAAACGTTCGATCGAAGACCATTTCGATTCTAACTTCGAATTGGAATACAATCTCGAGCAAAAAGGCAAGACTGACTTACTCAAGTTGGTCAATGATACAACAGCGATCAATCTTCATTTCATCCGCCAAAGTCATCCTCGAGGTTTAGGAGACGCAGTTCTTCAAGCCAAAGCCTTTGTTGGAAACGAGCCTTTTGTCGTCATGCTGGGAGATGACCTCATGGACATCACTAATGATGATGCCTTGCCATTGACCAAACAATTGATGAACGACTATGATGAAACCCATGCGTCAACCATCGCTGTGATGGAAGTCCCTCACGAAGAGGTTTCTTCTTACGGTGTGATTGCACCTCAAGGTGAAGGCATTAACGGTCTTTATAGCGTTGAAACTTTTGTCGAAAAACCAAACCCAGAGGACGCTCCAAGTGATCTCGCTATTATCGGACGCTACCTCTTGACTCCTGAAATCTTTGATATTCTTGCAAATCAAGAACCAGGTGCTGGCAATGAAATTCAATTGACAGATGCGATCGACACCCTCAATAAGACCCAACGAGTCTTTGCCCGTGAATTTAAAGGCCAACGCTACGATGTAGGTGATAAATTCGGCTTCATGAAAACTTCGATTGACTATGCCTTGAAACACCCTCAAGTCAAAGATGATCTCAAACAATATATTATCGACCTTGGAAAAAAATTAGAAGCATCTGAACAAACTGCAGACTAAAAAAGAAGGAAGAGAGATTTCATTCTCACTTCCTTTTTTTGTTATATATTATAAACTGTATCGTTTAATGAGTTCTACGTTTTTCGATGCAGTAGCCAAATCCAAAAACTATCAAAAGAACTCCGCCTACCATTGTCGCAATGGAAATACTTTGACCGGTTGATGGTAATTTTTTCTCACCTTTCTTCTCTTCAATTTTTGCTACAGATTTATAAACTACACCATAAATTGAGAAATGAGAGGTTGTAAATGTTACGGCTGACTTATCTTCATTTAGTTGGAATTGGAAGGATTCCAATTGACCATTTTCACCGATACCATAAACTGCTTCTACTTCTTTTTGGCTATTTACTGGAATGGTCACAACAGTTGGACTAATTTGATGTACAGGATTATTTTGGTTCGATAATTGAATATTATATGCCTTGTAATCTTTACCAGCTAGTTCTTTAACATCTTTCAAAACTTCAACAAGGAGACTATAGCCACCTTGAGCAAAATCAGGGTTTTGCAAGACGATACCTGTTGCCTGGTCTACTAAAATATATGAATTTGTTGGTAAAACTGGGCGACCAACGGTACTAACACTGTTGCTATTTGTAGGAACAACAGTAGTTGTACTACTTGGTGTTGTTTCTTCCTTGCTTGGCTCTGTACTTGTTTCAGTGCTTGGTTTCGTTTCTGCCTTGCTTGGTTCTGTACTTGCTTCGGTGCTTGGTTTCGTTTCTTCCTTGCTTGGTTCTGTACTTGACTCAGTGCTTGGTTTCGTTTCTTCCTTGCTTGGTTCTGTACTTGCTTCGGTGCTTGGTTTCGTTTCTTCCTTGCTTGGTTCTGTACTTGACTCAGTGCTTGGTTT
>CABSQC010000105.1 GCA_902479835.1 uncultured Streptococcus sp.
ATATTCTAATGATTGACTTTTTAAAGCCAATCCTTTCTTTTTTGAAAAAGTGTTTCCCCTCAAAAATTCTGATAATTTACGAATCGTTTACGGTTGCTGGAAACGCTTGCAAAACAGGATCGTAAAAGAGTATACTAAATAAGGAAAAACATTTTTAAAAAGGAGTTTAGGATGAAGAAGCACTATTTTCGCTCAGCTGTAGCAGCCTTGCTTCCGCTTTTGTTGATTGCTCAACCTGTTGAGGCTTGTACGGGGTTCATCATTGGGAAGAAACTGACGGCCGACGGCTCGACCTTGGTAGGGCGTACCGAAGATTTAGAGCCCAACCATAATAAAAATTTTGTGGTCAGAGAGCGTGTCTACAATAAAAAAGGTGCCATCTTTGAGGATGCCGCCAACGGTTTTCAATATCCCTTGCCAGAGATTAGCTATAAGTATACAGCGGTTCCAGATGTCACCCCTGATCAGGGAATTTTTGACGAAGCAGGATTCAATGAATATGGGGTTTCCATTTCTGCCACTGTATCTGCTTCAGCAAATGACAAGATCCAAAAAGTGGATCCCTATGTCAAGGATGGTTTGGCAGAATCCGGCTTAACCAGCATTGTTCTCCCAAGTGTGAAAACCGCAAGAGAAGGGGTTGAACTCATTGCTAAAATCGTCGAAGAAAAAGGCGCTGCAGAAGGAAATATTGTGACCATTGCCGATAAAGAAGGTGTCTGGTATATGGAAATCCTATCCGGTCACCAATATGCGGCCATTCTCTTCCCAGAAGATCGCTTTGCAGTCTTTCCAAATACTTTCTTCTTAGGCCATGTTGATTTATCGGATACAGAGCGTACGATTGCCTCAAAAGATCTTGAAAAAGTCGCCAAAGAAGCCAATAGCTATAAGGAAGTGGATGGAAAATTCCATGTTTCTCAATCCTATAATCCGCCTTTGCAAGAAGCGGATCGTTCGCGGGTTTGGTCGGGGATCAAATCTCTAGACCCAAGCTCTCCTGTTAAATATGATGATGCGTCCTTTGACCTTCTTCATACAACCGATCGGAAATTAACTCTCCGCGATGCCATGAATCTCCAACGCAATCGTTTGGAAGGAACCAAATACAAACCACAGGATCAAATGGAGCTGGATGGAAAAGGCATCCCGAAAAAAGGAGAGTTTGATGCCGTTTATAAATACCCCATCTCCAATCCAAATGTCATGGAGGCCCATATTTTCCAACTGAAAGACGAGGTCCCAGCAAGTGCGGGTGGAGGCACCATGTGGCTGTCGATGGGCAGTCCGCGGAATGCTCCTTACCTACCGTACTATGGCAATATTCTCAACACCTATCAAGCCTACCAAGAATTAGGGGATCATTACAATGACCGCTCCTGGTATTGGACCATTTCAAGAATCAATGACCTTGTAGCCAAGTATCCTGATTTATTCGAAGATGGGGCGATTCGTACTGAAATGGAACGATTGGAATCTCAGTGGATGGTTGAACAAGATCTGAGTGATCAGGAACAAATTGCCCTTGCTTCTCAGCCTGAAGAAGCGAGTAAGAAGGCAACAGAGGAAGGAATAGCGAGAGCTGAGAAAACCTTTGAACGCTTGCAAGCAATTAGAAAAGAAGCAGAACAAAAGGTAGCAGATGAACACGGAAAAAGTGCTCTGCAAGATCTAGATGACGAAGAAGATGCTGCTTATGAAGAGAAAATTGATCTCGTTGATTTTGACTATGATTACATTTTAGCAGCAGGCTTGTTCGGAGCAACCCTTCTAGCGATTGTGATCTACCTAATTCGCTCAAAGAAACAAAAGGAAGGAAAACAAGATGACTAAAATTCAAAGAGCCTCGATCTATCTCTTTCTACTATTTGCAGGAATTGGCTTGGAGTTTGAACTCGGTCATCTTTCTCAACAAGAATTTAGCCAGTCTGCAGGCAGAGACTTGGTCTTGAACTTGTCTGTTTTAGCTGCTATTATTATCCCACTCTATCTCTTTTCAAAACGATTGGCCAAGCAGTTGTCTGTTCCAACCTATCTCTTATGGATTGCCATGTTTGGAGGAGCCTTCGTAGCAGGCTGGTTGAGCTTTTCAGGTAATAGCTTGATCGATATTATGAATAGCCATGTGATCAAGGATGCCACTGTCTTTAACAAGTGGACCGATGCCTTGACAGCCCCATTCTCAGAGGAATTCTTTAAGGCTCTAGTTGCCTTTTGGGTAGTTTTGATGGTTGGCAAAAAAGATCTAAAATCGATTCTAATTGCAGGCTTGGGCTCTGGCTTTGGTTTTCAAATCATTGAGGACTTAGGGTACGTTGCCCGCCAAACAAAAACGAGCCAATTAGCCGCCGTTACTGAGGCCATTAATCGTATTTCTGGTGGGTTAGCTTCACACGCCCTCTATACAGCGGTTGTATCCGTTGGTGTCTTCCTCTTGTTGTCTCAAGTGACCCAGCAAAAGGAAAAACTCTTTGGACTCTGGTGTGTTGTCTCGACAGTAGCCAATCACTTCTTATGGAATTCTCCGTTTTATGAAACAGACCATCGGATTAATCTTCTCGTCGGACTGCTCTTTGCCGTCCAAGTAGGGACCTTTATCGAAGTGGTGCTCTATACCAAGAAAGAGCCCGATTTGCCATTTTTAAAACAATAAGGCAAATTTTTCAAACACAAAAGAACTAAGACGTGCGTCTTAGTTCTTTCATTTTCTCAATTCTTGTAAGAGTGTTTGTGCTTTTTCTAAATTGAAGGGTTTGTTTTCAAGGAGTTGGCTGACCAGACGGGGAACTTCCTCTTCCTTGGCTCCTGCTAGCAGGGCTAGAGAGCGTGCTTGGAGCTTCATGTGTCCTGCTTGGATCCCTGTAGTCACGAGGGCTTTCAAGGCGGCGAAATTCTGCGCTAAACCGAGTGACGCGATAATACCGGCTAATTCAATAGCAGAAGGCTCTCCTAGCAAACGGTGGCTGACTTGAACCGTAGGGTTGAGGCCAATGGAGCCTCCTTTTGTTGCAACTGGCATTGGCAAAGTGATCTCACCATAGAGTTTTTTCTCTTCCGGCTGACTTTTCCATTGGCTCAAACCCTTGTATGGGCCGCTTTTTGCGGCATAGGCATGGGCTCCTGCTTCGATGGCCCGCCAGTCATTACCTGTCGCAAGGACCAGGGCATCAATCCCGTTAAAAATTCCCTTGTTATGAGTGGCTGCACGGTAAGGATCCACTTGAGCCAGTTGGCTAGCTAGCTCCATCCGGTGGGCAATCTCAATGGCTTCCTCAGGATTTCGACTCAGTGCTTTAAAATCAATGACACACCGTGCACTCACCAAAGAGCGCGTGGCCAAGTTGGATAAAATCGCCATTAAGGCCTGACCACCAGAGAGTTCTTGGATGCGATCGGTCAGAGCTTCCAGCATCGTGTTAAGCATATTGGCCCCCATGGCTTCTTTAGGATCGACAGCCAAGTAGACAATGAGAAAGTTCCCCTTGTTTTCGACCCAAAGATCCCACGCTCCGCCTCCACGCTTGACGATAGAAGGATAGGCTTCATTAGCCAGCTGAAGAAGGGTTTCCTTGTCTTCTAGGATGCGCTTGCTAGCCATTTCCATATCCCTAACATCTGTCAGAGCAATCTCACCGATCATTTGACGTTGGTGCACTTGGGTGGTGAAACCGCCCGAACGTTGGATGAGCTTGGCTGCAAAGCTGGCTGCAGCAACGACGGAAGGCTCTTCTGTGACCATAGGAAGGACATAGTCACGACCATTGATCAGAAAATAAGGAGCGAGGCTAAAAGGCAGATCAAAGGTCGACAAGACATTTTCCGTCAATTGATCTGCAATAGAGAGGGGGAGTCCCTTTTGTTCTTTTAAGATCTGTGCTTCATCCCAAGTTAAGAGGCCTTCCTTTAGTAAGGCCTCTATGCGTTCTGTGGGCGAAAGTTTTGCAAAACCTGGTAATCGTGCCATTATTTTTCTACTTTCTGGTAAGTGCGTTGGTGTTCGTTGATCTCTGTCAAAGCATAAGTTTGAAGCGTAGCAGGCTCAAATACTTGATTGCCACTAGAGTCTAAATCCACTTCCTCATAAAAGAGTCGTTCGTAGTCAGCAACACTAAGAACCATCCGTTGATCTAGTTTCTCCATACGTTTGTGATCTAGGAGTTGCTCAAAACCAGGAACGAGATTGGCACTAAAGATCTCAGAAACAGCTCCACTTCCATAACTAAAGAGGGCGATCCGATCTCCAGCTTTGAGTTGGGGGTGATTTTCCAGTAGTGACAGCAAGCCTAGGAAAAGAGATCCAGTGTAGATATTTCCCACGCGTTGGCTGTATAGAATTGATTGATCAAAGTTGTATTGTAATTGATCTTTTTTCTCTTCTGCTAATGACTTATCCAAGATTTTTTTCAAGCCCTTGAGAGCTAATTTTGGATAAGGCAAATGGAAGCAGACAGCTGCAAAGTCTGTCAAGGCAAGTCCAGTCCGTTTCTGGTATTCCGCCCAGGTTGTTTTCAGAGAATCTAGATATTGCTGTGTTGAATAAATCCCATTCACGAAGGGGGTTGTTGCATAATTTGGACGCCAAAAATCCATCACATCACGTGTTTGGGCGACGTTATCATCGTTAAAAGATAGAACACGCGGGTTTTGACTGATCAGCATAGCATCCGCTCCAGCCCCTTGTG
>CABSQC010000106.1 GCA_902479835.1 uncultured Streptococcus sp.
AACCTTGTTTGACTTTCTCACCGCGAGATGGTCTTGAGTCTACTTTTTCCTCAGGTTTTTGGTTTTTGTTACTTCTTGAATATTGTGACATGTTCATTCTCTTTCTATCAAAAATTGTTTTTTAACACTTTCCTATTATAAGTCATTTTCTGAAAAATGTCTAAAAAGAACTGAATTTTATAGAGTGATTTTGCCGTGTCTCTCTTTATCAAATCCTTGTCCCAAGCGGTCAGAAATGATAAAATATAAGTTACGTAAAAAGAAAGTGATGGATGCGTAGGACATGATTTATTTTGACAATTCAGCAACGACCAAACCTTATCCAGAAGCCCTTGCGACTTATACAGAGGTAGCGACTCGGATCTGGGGCAACCCTTCTAGTTTGCACAATCTAGGTAGTCAAGCTACTCGTATTTTAGAAGCTTCTCGGAAACAAATTGCGGAGCTAATTGGCAAGAAAGCTGAGGAAATTTACTTCACGTCTGGTGGGACAGAAGGGGACAACTGGGTCCTCAAGGGTGTCGCATTTGAGAAAGCTCCTTATGGCAAGCATATCATTGTCTCTGACATCGAGCATCCCGCTATCAAGGAGTCAGCTGCTTGGCTAAAGACGCAGGGATTCGAAGTGGATTACGCTCCAGTGGATGCGCGTGGCTTTGTCAAGGTGGATGCCTTGGCTAACCTACTCCGTCCGGATACGACCTTGGTCTCTGTCATGGCCGTCAACAATGAGATTGGCTCCATTCAGCCCATCCATGACATCGCGGCTCTCCTGGAAGATCGCCCAACGGTTAGTTTCCATGTCGATGCTGTTCAAGCTTTGGCAAAGGTAGCAACAGAAGTTTATCTACCAGAGCGCGTGGACTTTGCGACCTTCTCTAGTCACAAATTCCATGGACTTCGCGGAGTCGGCTTTGTCTACATCAAAGAAGGCAAAAAGATCACCCCTCTCTTAACCGGAGGTGGTCAAGAAAAAGAAATGCGCTCGACAACGGAGAACGTCGCAGGTATCGCAGCAACAGCAAAAGCCCTACGCTTAGCAATGGAAAACCAAGAAGCTTTTGTCAGCAAGACCCAGCAGATGAAAGAAGTCATCCGCAAAGAATTGGCCAACTATCCAGATGTTACTATCTTTTCTGGTGAGGATCACTTTGCGCCTCATATCTTGACTTTCGGAATCAAGGGAGTTCGTGGAGAAGTAGTGGTCCATGCCTTTGAAGAGTTTGATATTTACATCTCGACCACTAGTGCCTGCTCGTCCAAAGCTGGTAAGCCAGCTGGGACCTTGATTGCTATGGGAGTGGATAAGAGTATCGCACAGACAGCTGTTCGCTTGAGTCTCGATCTTGAAAACGACATGAGCCAAGTCGAGCAATTCTTAACCAAGTTCAAACTGATTTACGAGCAAACACGAAAAGTACGTTAATTTTAGAAGGAAATCAACATGACCTTAACCTATTCAGAAATTATGATTCGCTATGGAGAGCTTTCTACTAAAGGAAAGAACCGTATGCGTTTCATCAATAAACTTCGCAATAATATCCAAGATGTTTTATCTATCTATCCAGCTGTCAAAGTGACAGCCGACCGCGATCGGGCGCATGCTTATCTGCATGGGACGGATTATGAGCCAGTAGCAGAATCCCTCAAGCAGGTTTTTGGAATCCAAAATTTTTCACCCGTTTACAAGATTGAAAAATCTGTTCCGGCCTTAAAAGCGGCTGTGCAAGAGATCATGAAGGAGATTTACAAGGACGGCTTGACCTTTAAAATCTCAAGTAAGCGCAGTGACCATACCTTTGAACTCGATAGTCGCGAGCTCAATCAAACCTTGGGAGGTGCGGTCTTTGAAGCGATCCCAACTATCCAAGCTCAGATGAAAAAACCAGATATCAACTTGCAGGTTGAAATCCGAGAAGAAGCAGCCTATATTTCATATGAAACCATTAAGGGAGCTGGTGGCCTTCCTGTTGGTACGTCTGGCAAGGGCATGCTCATGCTTTCTGGTGGGATCGACTCTCCAGTAGCTGGTTACCTAGCCTTGAAGCGTGGGGTAGATATTGAAGCGGTTCACTTTGCTAGCCCACCTTATACCAGCCCAGGAGCTCTTAAAAAAGCCCATGATTTAACACGGAAGTTGACCAAGTTTGGGGGCAATATCCAATTTATCGAGGTGCCCTTCACAGAGATCCAAGAGGAAATCAAGGCAAAAGCGCCAGAAGCTTACCTCATGACCTTGACCCGTCGCTTTATGATGCGCATTACAGACCGCATTCGCGAGGTTCGCGGTGGTTTGGTGATTATCAATGGTGAAAGCTTGGGACAAGTGGCTAGCCAAACCTTAGAGAGTATGCAGGCCATCAATGCAGTGACCAATACGCCGGTTATCCGTCCGGTGGTGACCATGGACAAGTTGGAAATCATCGATATTGCCCAAGCCATTGATACCTTTGAAATCTCTATCCAGCCATTCGAAGATTGTTGTACCATCTTTGCACCGGATCGTCCAAAGACCAATCCAAAACTCAAAAATGCGGAGAAGTATGAGGAACGTATGGACGTGGAAGCTTTAGTTGAGCGTGCGGTAGCAGGCATCATCGTAACAGAGATCACACCAAAAGCAGAAAAAGATGAGGTCGATGACTTGATCGAGGATTTGCTATAGGAGAGACTGGGAGTATCCAGCCTCTTTTTCTAACCAACTTAAAGGAGACAAGATGAAAAAAATTATCGTTTTAATGACAAGTTTGCTTCTATTAACAGGCTGTGTCAAAGTATCGTTTACTGGCCCGAAAAAAGAAGAAAAGACCAGCCAGTCAACCAGCAGCAAAAAAGAACCCCTCACATTTGTCAGAGCCGACCAGTACAAAGACCAGGACAACGAAGTCTTGGAAGCATCTGAGAAATTTATCAAGGAACATCCAACGCTTGGAGAAGCTGGAAAATTATTTGTCTTTTTCCCAGGCTATACCTTTGGAAATGAGGAAAATCGCTTCGCCTTGTTCTTTATTGTGAATCGTACCACCACAACCATCGATCGTAATGGATCCTTTGTCCTGAATTTGGAATATGATGGGGAGCCACTATTCAAAGATGTCACAGTTGACTATGAAATCAACGAATCTGGTGTATTGAAACCCAATACGGCTGCAGCCATTCCTATCAAAATCACTAAGGAACAAGAAGAAAAAATGAAGGGTATGAACGATTCTTCAAAAGCAAAAATGAGTTTCAATGACTTTAAATTTAAGGATAAGTAGATGAAGAAGTCGGACTGACAAGCAATCTTAAAATAAAAGATACAAAATAATCCATTTTATAAAAGAAATTCGTTTTCAAAGCGCAAAAATACTTGTCTTTGTCTGATAGAAGTGATATACTAAGAGAGTTGACTATGCACATGCCTGTGCAACCGCTCGATCATCGTTGCCCATCCTTATGGGCTTAAGTGGTTCGTCCCACGATGCTAGGCGAGTCTTCACAAAAATACGGGGAAACCCAAAAATACATAGGAGGTGCATAATGAGCACATACGCAATCATTAAAACTGGCGGAAAACAAGTTAAAGTTGAAGTTGGTCAAGCAGTCTACGTTGAAAAATTGAACGTTGAAGCTGGTCAAGAAGTTACATTTAACGAAGTTGTTCTTGTTGGTGGTGAAAACACTGTTGTCGGAACTCCACTTGTTTCAGGAGCTACTGTTGTTGGAACTGTTGAAAAACAAGGAAAACAAAAGAAAGTTGTTACTTACAAGTACAAACCTAAAAAAGGTAGCCACCGTAAACAAGGTCACCGTCAACCTTACACTAAAGTTGTCATCAACGCAATCAACGCTTAATTTTTAGGAGAACACATGATACAAGCAGTCTTTGAACGAGCCGAAGATGGCGAGCTGAGGAGTGCAGAAATCACTGGGCACGCTGGAAGCGGTGAATACGGCTTTGATGTCGTGTGTGCATCGGTTTCGACTCTAGCCATTAACTTTGTCAACTCTGTTGAGAAATTTGCAGGCTACGAACCGGATCTAGAATTAAACGAAGAAGAAGGTGGCTTCCTTCGGGTCACAATCCCGACAGATATTCCACCACATCAAAGAGAAATGACCCAACTATTCTTTGAATCATTTTTCTTAGGGATGGCAAACTTATCGGAGAACTCATCAGAGTTCGTCCAAACAAGAGTTATCACAGAAAACTAACATGGAGGAAAACAATTATGTTGAAATTGAATCTTGCTAACTTGCAACTTTTCGCCCACAAAAAAGGTGGAGGTTCTACATCAAACGGACGTGATTCACAAGCAAAACGTCTTGGAGCTAAAGCAGCTGATGGACAAACTGTAACAGGTGGATCTATCCTTTACCGTCAACGCGGTACTCACATCTACCCAGGTGTGAACGTTGGACGTGGTGGAGACGATACTTTGTTCGCTAAAGTTGAAGGCGTAGTACGCTTTGAACGTAAAGGACGCGATAAAAAACAAGTTTCTGTTTACCCAATCGCTAAATAAAAAGGTCCAGTGAACCTTTTTATCCTGAGCCTTGAAATAATCCTGTGAAGTCAAGTAGAATGTTCGTTTTCTACTTGACTTTTTTTAGCTGAAAGAGTATACTAATAAAAATTTAACCTTTAAGGGGAGTCCAGAGA
>CABSQC010000107.1 GCA_902479835.1 uncultured Streptococcus sp.
AAATAGGGAAAAAGTTTATAATAACATGGTACGCAAACGTTTTCGCAAAAATTGCGTAAACTGAGTTGCGCCTGTTCGATTTTTAACAAAGAGTAGAGCCGCTTGAGAGCTGGATACGACTCTGCAACGATACCCATACCGTGCACCGAATCGCAGGCTTCAAAGAAATAAAAAAAGGTGGTAACCCATGAAAAAACGTCAAAGTGGTGTTTTGATGCACATTTCTTCCCTTCCTGGACAATACGGGATCGGATCATTCGGTCAATCAGCATATGATTTTGTTGATTTCCTCGTTCGGACCAAGCAACGTTACTGGCAAATCTTGCCGCTTGGTACAACTAGTTATGGAGATTCTCCATACCAATCTTTCTCAGCTTTTGCTGGGAACACTCATTTTATTGATTTCGATCTTTTGATTGAACGAGGTTTGTTGACAGAAGCAGATCTTAAAGGAGTGGACTTTGGTCAAGATCCTACTCAAGTGGATTATGCAAAGGTTTTCGAACAACGTCGTCCGCTACTTGAAAAAGCCGTTGCGAACTTCTTGAAATCAGGTGATCAAAAAGAATTCCAAGCCTTTTGCGAAGCCAATGCTTCTTGGTTGGAACTATTTGCAGAATACATGGCTATCAAAGAACACTTTGATTTAAAAGCTTGGACAGAATGGCCAGATGCAGCTATTCGTGCACGTGAACCAAAAGCTTTGGCTAAATACCGTGAAGAATTGGCTGATAAATTGACTTACCATCGTGTAACTCAATTCTTCTTCTTCCAACAATGGTTGGCCTTGAAAGCTTATGCCAATGACCATCACATTGAAATCGTCGGAGATATGCCAATCTATGTAGCGGAAGATTCAAGTGACATGTGGGCGAACCCTCATCTCTTCAAAACAGATAAAAACGGGAAAGCGACTTGCATCGCAGGATGCCCGCCAGATGAATTCTCAGCAACTGGTCAACTTTGGGGGAACCCAATCTATGACTGGGAAGCAATGGACAAAGATGGCTACCAATGGTGGATTGAACGCTTGCGTGAAAGCTTCAAGATCTACGACATCGTGCGGATCGACCACTTCCGTGGTTTTGAGTCTTACTGGGAAATCCCTGCTGGATCAGATACAGCAGCACCAGGTAAATGGGTTAAAGGTCCTGGCTACAAACTCTTTGCAGCTGTGAAGGAAGAGCTCGGTGATTTGAACATCATCGCTGAGGACCTTGGCTTTATGACAGATGAAGTCATCGAACTTCGTGAAAGCACTGGCTTCCCAGGAATGAAGATTCTTCAATTTGCCTTCAATCCGGACGATGAAAGTATCGATAGCCCTCACTTGGCACCAAACAATTCTGTGATGTATACAGGAACACATGATAACAACACAGTTCTTGGATGGTACCGCAATGAAATCGACGATCCAACTCGTGAGTACCTTGCCCGTTATACTAACCGGAAAGAGTACGAATCTGTACCGCATGCGATGCTTCGTACAGTCTTTGCTTCCGTCAGCTTCATGGCGATTGCTACTATGCAAGACTTGCTCGAATTGGATGGTTCAGCTCGGATGAACTTCCCATCTACTCTCGGTGGTAACTGGTCATGGCGGATGACAGAGGATCAATTGACTCCAGCTGTCGAGCAAGAATTGCTTGATTTCACTACGATCTATCGTCGTGAAAATAAAGACTTGAAAAAAGAAGTTAAGAAAGCAGAAAAATAATCTTTCCCTATTAAAATTGTTGAAACAAAGGAGACACTTAACCATGGAATCATTACAAAAATATGTGATTGATCATCATCAAAAAACAATTGCAGAATGTTCAAACGAAGAATTGTACATTGCTTTGCTTAATTACACCAAGCAGGCAAGTGCCCAAAAGAAATTAAATACTGGTAAGAAAAAAGTTTACTATATCTCAGCTGAGTTCTTGATCGGTAAACTCTTGTCGAATAACTTGATCAACTTGGGTCTTTACGACGATGTCAAAAAAGAATTGTCAGATGCTGGTAAAGACTTGATCGAAGTAGAAGAAGTGGAATTGGAACCATCACTTGGTAACGGTGGTTTGGGACGTTTGGCGGCCTGCTTTATCGACTCTATCTCAAGCCTTGGTTTGACAGGGGATGGGGTTGGTTTGAACTATCACTTTGGTTTGTTCCAACAAGTTCTTAAAAACAACCAACAAGAAACGATTCCAAACGCATGGTTGACTGACCAAAGCTGGCTCGTTCGTTCAAGCCGTAGCTACCAAGTGCCATTTGCACACTTTACCTTGACTTCTACGCTTTATGATATCGATGTACCTGGTTACAAGATCGAAACCAAGAACCGCTTGCGCTTGTTTGACTTGGATTCAGTTGATTCATCCATCATTGAAGATGGTATCAACTTTGACAAGACAGATATCGCTCGCAACTTGACTCTTTTCCTTTACCCAGATGATAGTAACCGTCAAGGGGAATTGCTCCGTATTTTCCAACAATACTTCATGGTTTCAAACGGTGCACAATTGATCCTCGACGAAGCGATCGAAAAAGGAAGCAACTTGCATGACCTTGCTGACTACGCAGTTGTACAAATCAATGATACTCACCCATCTATGGTCATTCCTGAGTTGATCCGTCTCTTGACTGAGCGCGGTATCGAAATGGATGAAGCCATCTCTATCGTTCGTAGCATGACCGCTTACACTAACCACACAATCCTTGCAGAAGCCCTTGAAAAATGGCCACTTGAATTCTTGCAAGAAGTGGTTCCTCACTTGGTACCAATCATTGAAGAATTGGACCGTCGTGTTCGTGCTGAACACAAAGATCCAGCTGTTCAAATCATTGATGAACACGATCGTGTCCACATGGCCCACATGGATATCCACTATGGATACAGTGTAAACGGGGTTGCAGCTCTCCATACAGAAATCTTGAAAAACTCTGAGTTGAAGGCCTTCTACGATCTTTACCCAGAAAAATTCAACAACAAAACAAACGGGATTACCTTCCGTCGTTGGCTCATGCATGCCAACCCAAGCTTGTCTCACTACTTGGATGAGATCCTTGGACGTGACTGGCACCATGATGCTTCTAAGTTGGAAGACCTTCTCTCATACGAAGATAAAGCTGCTGTCAAAGAAAAATTGGAAAACATCAAAGCCCACAACAAACGTAAATTGGCTCGTCACTTGAAAGACCATCAAGGTGTAGAAATCAATCCAAACTCTATCTTTGATATCCAAATCAAACGTCTTCACGAATACAAACGTCAACAAATGAACGCTTTGTATGTGATCCACAAATATCTTGACATCAAGGCTGGTAACATCCCTGCTCGTCCAATCACAGTCTTCTTTGGTGGTAAAGCAGCTCCTGCCTACACAATCGCTCAAGACATCATCCACTTGATCCTTTGCTTGTCAGAAGTCATCGCAAACGATCCAGCAGTGGCTCCACACTTACAAGTAGTAATGGTTGAAAACTACAACGTGACTGCAGCAAGCTTCTTGATCCCAGCATGTGATATCTCAGAACAAATCTCATTGGCTTCTAAAGAAGCTTCAGGTACTGGTAACATGAAATTCATGTTGAACGGAGCTTTGACTCTTGGTACGATGGACGGGGCTAACGTGGAAATCGCTGAATTGGTTGGACGTGACAACATCTACATCTTCGGTGAAGATTCAGAAACTGTTATCGATCTTTATGCCAAATCAGCATACAAATCAGCAGATTTCTATGAACGTGAAGCCATCAAACCATTGGTAGACTTCATCGTCAGCGATGCCGTTCTTGCAGTTGGGAACAAAGAACGCTTGACTCGTCTTCACAATGAATTGATCAACAAAGACTGGTTCATGACTCTTCTTGACTTGGAAGACTACATTGTAACCAAAGAACGCATGTTGGCTGACTACGAAGACCGTGATGCATGGTTGGATCAAGTCATCGTTAACATTGCGAAAGCAGGATTCTTCTCATCTGACCGTACGATCGCTCAGTACAACGAAGATATCTGGCACTTAAACTAATTACTAGTTATTAGACCAAGGTTCTTAGGACCCTGGTCTTTTTTTATAGAATTGGGGGAGGAAATTGGAAAGGACTAGAGATTGGGAGGAGCGTAGCTACAGATGGTGCATGAGTGTGGGAGGAGATTTTCTTTCAATTTGCCCTTGATTTTCATGTTGCTTTCTGAGACAAAGTGAAGGGGACATCGAAAAAAAACGATGTGCTCGTTTTTCGAAATAAAAGGTAATAACCGCCCTCAAAAAATAGCTCTAACTAAGGTCTAGGTAAGGGGTTTCAAGCAATGGCTGATTCCTTAAAATTTGTTGTTTTTTTGAATTTTTCCGATATGGCGGGGAAAATATTACATAATTTTTCATTTCAAACTTCAAATCTAATCTATTGGTATAAAAAGATACTTCCCCTTAAAAAGCCTTTCGGTGAAATTTATAAAAAGAGAAAGTGGCTTGAAAACCTTTGAAAATAAAGGTTTTTTCAAGTCTATTTACATATATTTTCAACCAAAAGATGAAGAAGAACTTGAAAGTTTGGCGTTTCAAGTTGTTATATATTTAAAGTAAAATAAAAAATTAAA
>CABSQC010000108.1 GCA_902479835.1 uncultured Streptococcus sp.
CTTATGGGTTCGCATTAAGGAGTGGCAGGAAGATCGAACAGAGATAAGCTATGAGAATCGTCTGCTTCAATGGTTCCATCAGCTCTTAAACAAGTCGCGTAACTGGCCATGGCTAGCAGTTCTTGTTGCCCTTCCAACCCTTGCCCTTGTTGTCCTCGTTCTCATGCTCTTTGGGCAGCAACCGGATTCTATGATCAAGGCCTGGACCAATACAGCAGACTGGGCCTTCTCACAGAAGATTCCCCCTCAGAATCTTATCATTGATGAGCACTATCTCTGTACGGTTGCGGCTGGTGGCCATAAAAAAGTTGTCAAACCCCAGCGGATGGGAGTCCGCCACGGTCATCCGGTTGTTGTCAATCGTCAGCTCTGTATTGCCAATGCCTTTGAACAGGTACTAGAAGAAAAGACGCCGCGATTCCATCGCTTCTTGCGTCGCAATTATGACCGCTATGGCTATCCCTTTGCTAAACACATCAAGAAGAAATGGGCTATGGACCTGATCTACTACCTAATGAAACCGTTGGAATGGCTCTTTTTACTGGTTCTTTATCTAGTTGATCGTAAGCCTGAAAACCGAATCGCCATGCAATACATCAAACCGATCCCAGAAGATTTTGATCCCAAGAAAGCTTCGTAAGCTACCGATTTCTACTTGACAAGCGAGAAGGAGCGCGATATAATGAGACAAATTTAACCTTTAAGAGGTCCAGAGAGGCCTGCAAGGAAAGACAGAAAAAAGATCAGCAGACTGTGTCTAGCTGATCATTTGTAGGGCCTTGCTTTTGCGAGGTCTTTTTTGCTGAAAGAAAGAAGAGGATATCAATGGTCAGTGACAGTTGTAAAAAACGCTTTGGCAAAATCATGATGGAAGAGATGGAGCTGGTTGCTCAAGAGGAGATCGCCCCACGCATCTATTCTATGATCTTAAAGGGGGAAATGGTCGCGCAGATGCTGCCAGGTCAATTCCTTCATATCCGCGTCCCTGATGGGGCCAAGCTCCTTCGCCGTCCGATTTCAATTTCTGAGATTGATCTTGAGACACAGACTTGTCGCTTGATCTACCGCATCGAAGGTGGGGGGACAGCTATCTTTTCCCAATTGCCAATCGGTAGCAAACTCAGTGTCATGGGGCCTCAGGGAAATGGCTTTGATCTCACCAATCTCGGCCAAGGTCAGAAAGCCTTGATCATTGGTGGCGGGATCGGTGTTCCTCCCTTGGTCCAAGTGGCCAAACAACTCCATGAGCAAGGGGTGGAAGTTGAAGTGGTTGTCGGCTTTGCGACCAAAGAAGCCGTTATTTTGGAAGAAGAGCTTTCTCAGGTGGCTCATGTCACTGTAACGACAGACGATGGGACTTATGGCACTAAGGGCTATGTCTCTACGGTCATTGATCAGATGGACCAGGAATTTGACGCTATCTATTCTTGTGGAGCACCTGGCATGCTCAAATATGTCAATACCAAATTCCATGATCATCCTCGCGCCTACATTTCTATGGAATCCCGTATGGCTTGTGGGATGGGGGCTTGCTATGCCTGTGTAGTGCATCTGGAAAATGAAAGCCAAGCAGCCAATAAGCGCGTGTGTGAAGACGGACCGGTTTTTGAAACCGGTACGATTGTGATGTAGGAGGACCTTATGACAGCAAATCGACTAGCCGTATCCTTACCCGGTTTAGACTTGAAAAACCCGATTATTCCGGCATCTGGCTGTTTTGGTTTCGGTCAGGAATATGCTAAATACTATGACTTAGACCTGCTTGGATCCATCATGATCAAGGCAACAACTGCTGAGGCTCGTTTTGGCAATCCAACGCCACGTGTCGCTGAGACGCCTGCTGGCATGCTCAATGCCATTGGGCTCCAAAATCCAGGCGTAGAAGTGGTCCTGGCGGAAAAACTTCCTTGGTTGGCTCAACATTATCCAGACCTACCGATTATTGCCAACGTAGCCGGCTTCTCCAACGAAGAGTATGCGACGGTATCTGGCAAGATCTCGCAAGCGCCAAATGTCAAAGCGATTGAGCTCAATATCTCTTGTCCAAACGTAGACCATGGAAACAACGGTCTCTTAATCGGGCAGGTTCCTGAGTTGGCCTATGCGGCTGTGAAAGCAGCGGTAGAAGCGTCCTCAGTCCCTGTCTATGTCAAGTTAACGCCTAGTGTAGCAGACATCACGCAGGTCGCAAAAGCAGTAGAGGATGCAGGGGCGACTGGTTTGACCATGATCAATACCTTGGTCGGCATGCGCTTTGACCTCAAGACTGGTAAGCCCATCATTGCCAATGGAACCGGAGGTATGTCGGGACCAGCCGTTTTCCCAGTTGCTTTGAAACTCATCCGTCAGGTTGCCCAATCCACTAAACTTCCGATTATCGGAATGGGAGGTGTGGATTCAGCCGAAGCAGCCATTGAAATGATGATTGCAGGGGCCTCTGCGATTGGAGTTGGAACCGCTAATTTCACCGATCCTTATGCTTGTCCAACCATCATCGAAGATCTGCCACAGGTCATGGATCGCTATGGTATTGATACCCTTGAGAACTTCCGAAAACATGTACGGGAAAATCTACTGTAAATCCTTGACTTTTCCCAAATATCGTACTACAATAAATAAAAACCTTTAAAGCAGTCCAGAGAGGCTCCTAAGGTCTAGACGGTGAATCATGGTAGTTGTTCCTACCTAATTTTCGTGTAACCTTGCCTCGGGCAAGGTTTTTTTGTAGATAAAATGATCAATCAAAAAAGGAGTAATCCATGCGTGAAGAACGTCCTATTATCGCCCTTGACTTCCCAGCTTTCGAGGATGTCAAACACTTTTTAGAGCATTTTCCAGAAGACGAAAAATTATTTGTAAAAATCGGAATGGAATTTTTCTATGCAGTTGGTCCTGAAATTGTACATTACCTCAAAGGGCTTGGACACAGTATTTTCCTTGATTTAAAATTGCATGATATCCCAAATACAGTCAAATCAGCCATGTCCGTACTGGGGACTTTCGGAGTAGATATGGTGACAGTTCACGCAGCCGGTGGTGTAGAGATGATGCGCGAAGCCAAGGCAGCTCTTGGTGAAGGGGCTAAGTTGGTAGCCGTGACCCAGTTGACTTCTACCAGTGAAGAAGACATGCGTGATTGCCAAAACATCCAAACAACGGTCCAAGAATCTGTAGTTAATTACGCTCGCAAGGCCCAAGAAGCAGGCTTGGATGGCGTTGTTTGTTCAGCCCATGAAGTAGCCTTGATCAAGGATGCCACTTCATCAGACTTTGTCTGTGTCACACCAGGGATTCGTCCTGCTGGAGCTGAAATCGGTGACCAAAAACGGGTCATGACGCCACAAGAAGCTCATAAAATTGGATCTGACTATATTGTCGTTGGACGCCCAATCATCCAAGCAGAAAACCCATGGGACGCTTACCATGAAATTAAGAGACAGTGGAATAGTTAAGAACGTCTAAGAAGCTGTGCTTCAAGACGTTCTACGGAAAGTCCGATGGGATCTTTCCTAAACTATTCACTAACTTAGTTGAAAAAAATGATCGTTTCTTTCAACTAAGTGTCGGAATTTAAAAAGTCCTATGGGACCTTCCCTAACGCATTCACTAGATTACAGAAGAGAAAATGATCGTTTCTCTTCTGTAATCGTCGGAATAATCGGAGCCCGATAGGGCCTTCTCTAAACTATTCACTAACTTAGTTGAAAGAAAATTATCGTTTCTTTCAACTAAGTGTCGGAACTTAAAAAGTCCATGGGACCTTCCCTGATGCATTCACTAACCTGTAATGTTGTTGTTTAAATCAAAGAAATGATTTAATTCGTATATGATTAAAATCGTAAAAAGGAGTCGTCATGTCATTAGCTAAAGATATTGCTAGCCATCTTTTGAAAATCGAAGCAGTTTATTTGAAACCAGAAGAACCTTTTACTTGGGCATCTGGGATCAAGTCCCCTATTTATACAGATAACCGTGTAACCCTCGCTTATCCTGAAACTCGTACCTTGATCGAAAATGGATTTGTAGATAAAATCAAGGAAGCTTTCCCTGAAGTAGAAGTGATTGCAGGAACTGCAACTGCAGGGATTCCTCACGGAGCTATTATTGCGGACAAGATGAATTTGCCATTTGCCTACATCCGTAGCAAACCAAAAGACCACGGTGCTGGTAATCAAATTGAAGGCCGTGTACCACAAGGTCAAAAGATGGTCGTAGTGGAAGATTTGATTTCTACTGGTGGATCTGTCTTGGATGCCGTCGCAGCTGCCAAGCGTGAAGGAGCAGATGTCCTTGGTGTGGTAGCTATCTTCACCTACCAATTGGAGAAAGCTGATAAGAAATTTGAGGAAGCTGGCGTTCAACTTGAAACCTTGTCTAACTATACAGAATTGATTCATTTGGCAGAAGAACAAGGTTACATCACTTCTGAAGGTTTAGAGTTGTTGCACCGTTTCAAGGAAAATCAAGAAACTTGGCAAGATAAATAATAGGACGGAAGCGTTTCTAACGCTTCTTTTTTATACTCTTTTCACTAGTTGGTAGTTAACTTGAATCTCAAAGTAAAATCCGGTATGATAGTAGTAATTG
>CABSQC010000109.1 GCA_902479835.1 uncultured Streptococcus sp.
GTTTTAATCCCATATTCTGGCTTAATAGTCTCCTTAAAACACCAAAAAAACCCACCCAATGGGCAGGTTTCATCTGTATTATTCAGCTAGATTAAGCTTTACCTTCTGAACCGAATACGTCGATACGTTCTTCAACTGATGCTTGGATAGCTTTTACACCGTCAGCCAAGAATTTACGTGGGTCGAAGAGTTTCTTCTTGTCGTATTCTGCTTCGTTTGCTTCGTAGTCACGAGCAAATTTACGAGTTGCGTTAGCGAATGCGATTTGGCATTCTGTGTTAACGTTAACTTTAGCAACACCAAGTTTGATAGCTGCTTGGATTTGCTCATCAGGAATACCTGATCCACCGTGCAATACGATTGGGAATCCTGGAAGAGCTTCTGTCAATTTTTGCAAGTGGTCAAGGTCAAGACCTTCCCAGTTTGCTGGGTAAGGACCGTGGATGTTACCGATACCAGCTGCCAAGAAGTCGATACCAGTTTCAACCATTGCTTTAGCGTCTTCGATTGGAGCCAATTCACCTTTACCGATGATTCCGTCTTCTTCACCACCGATAGTACCAACTTCAGCTTCTACTGAGATACCTTTAGCATGAGCTTTTTCAACGACATCTTTCGCCAATTTAAGGTTTTCTTCAACTGGAAGGTGTGAACCGTCAAACATGATTGAAGTGTAACCAGCTTCGATACATTCAAGAGCATCGTCGTAGTGACCATGGTCAAGGTGAATAGCAACTGGTACAGTGATACCCATTGATTCTACAAGGTTAGCGATCAAGTTGCGAGCTACTTTGTAACCACCCATGTATTTAGCAGCACCCATAGAAGTTTGGATAAGTACTGGAGCTTTCTTAGCTTCTGCTGCACGCAAGATAGCTTGAGTCCACTCAAGGTTGTTTGTGTTAAATCCACCAACTGCATAACCATTGTCACGAGCTGCTTGGACAAATTTTTCTGCTGAAACGATTGCCATTTGTTATAGGCCTCCTATAAATTTTTGTGGGGTTAATCCCACTTACATTGTTTATTTTATCACTTTTTAGATGAAATTGCTAGTCTTTCCATTAGCTTTACGTGATTTCTTCTGATAAATGAGGAGGAACCCTCTCCCTCCTACCTTTTCAAAAAGCAAAAAAGGGAGCTAACCCCCTTTCAATCCTTCTCTTTGAAATTTTTTAATGAGACTAGAAAGCCAATCCCGCAAATCACAAGGGATACCGCTGCAACCCATTGAGAATAGAAATAAGCAGCAAATAACTGACTGTCAGTAAACATTTTTCCAAGAAACCCGTTTAGCACTCCCTCAAGAAAGGGAATATTCTCACACACAGCAAGGATTGCCGCAAGAAAGAGAATACAGCCTGCCATCAAGAAAAGATTGGGAATCCACTTTTTAATCCTTTTCTCTTTTCTGAGAAAATACTTAGAAGCAATCGCTGCTAGAAAAACGAGGACATTCCACATGTTTAAGGCGATAAAATATCTAAAAGTATCCTTGTATGCGCCTATCGCCATAGCTAAAATCATGATAGGACCTAAAAAATTAATGGCACTTCCCAATAGTGCAAAGAGGCCATCGACCAAAACCAGATACTTCTTCTTCATTTTCTCACCTCATCTCACACCTATTCTACCACAAAGAAATTTGAAAACAAAAAAAGATAGCCAAAGCTATCTTCATCCGATGCGGAGAGAGGGACTTGAACCCTCACGACCTAAAGCGGTCACAGGATCCTTAGTCCTGCGCGTCTGCCAATTCCGCCATCCCCGCGATTGAGTACTTTACTAGTATATCAATCAACAACTTTTTTGTCAAGATTTTTTTCAAACTTTTTTCAGGGTTTGTCATTTTTTCACAAAAAGGGATCAGGTTTCTCGACCTGATCCCTTGATTTTTATTTGCTATCGTGATTTTCAACTGCTGCTGTGATAAAGGCTGTGTAAAGTCCTTCTGGGCGGTTTGGACGGCTTGACAATTCTGGGTGGTATTGACAAGCGACAAAGAATTTGTTTTCTGGGATTTCAACGATTTCGACCAAACGGTTGTCTGGTGAAACGCCTGAGAAGACAAAACCTGCTTCTTCGAACTGTTCACGGAAAGCATTGTTAAACTCATAACGGTGACGGTGGCGACGTTGTACCACTTCTTGATTGTCATAGGCAGCAGCTGCTTTTGATCCTCGTTTGAGTTTAGATGGGTAAAGACCGAGACGGAGCGTTCCTCCCATATCTTCCACGTCGATCTGGTCTCGCATGATATCGATAATCGGATACTTGGTTTCTGGATCCAATTCGGATGAATTAGCCCCTTCCAAGCCTAAAACGTGACGGGCAAATTCGATACAGGTTAACTGCATACCCAAGCAGACACCCAACATTGGGACGTCCTGTTCACGCGCATACTTGATGGCTTGAATTTTTCCTTCTGTTCCCCGTTGACCAAAACCACCTGGGACGATGATCCCATCAGCATCTCCAAGGAGTTCTGCCACATTTTCGGCTGTCACATCATTGGCATTGACCCAATTAATCTTGACTTCAGCATCATTCGCATAACCTGAGTGCTTCAAGGCTTCAACGACAGAAATGTAGGCATCTTGCAATTCCACGTATTTTCCAACTAAGGAAATCTTGACCTGCTTCTTGAGGTTCATGACCTTATCGACCATCGCAGACCATTCTGTCATATCTGCTGCAGGAACATTCAATTTCAAATGGTCACAAACGATTTGGTCCATATTTTGTGCTTGCAAGTTCAATGGGATTTGGTACAAATGTTCCACATCAAGTGACTCAATGACAGCTTCTGGTGCGACATCACAGAATTGAGCCAACTTGTTCTTAATTCCTTGACCAGCTGGTTTTTCTGTACGGATGACCAACATATTTGGTTGAATCCCAAGACCACGCAATTCTTTCACTGAGTGTTGGGTCGGCTTGGTTTTCATTTCACCAGCAGCCTTCAAGTAAGGAAGAAGGGTGGTGTGGATGTACATAACATTTTCAGCCCCAACATCTGCCTTCATTTGACGAAGAGCTTCAAGGAATGGAAGGGACTCAATATCTCCAACTGTTCCTCCGACTTCTGTGATGATAACATCTGAATCTGTCGTCGTCGCTGCCCGTTTGATCTTCTCTTTCAAGGCATCTGTGATATGAGGAATGACCTGTACCGTCGCGCCCAAGTATTCTCCATGGCGTTCCTTACGAAGGACCTCACTATAAATTTTCCCTGTCGTCACATTTGAGTACTTATTCAGATTGATATCAATAAAGCGTTCATAGTGACCAAGGTCCAAGTCTGTCTCTGCACCATCGTCTGTGACAAATACTTCCCCGTGTTGGTAAGGACTCATCGTCCCGGGGTCGATATTGATATAAGGGTCAAATTTTTGGATCGTCACTTTCAATCCACGATTTTTAAGCAAGCGACCAAGACTTGCTGCGACAATCCCTTTCCCGATGGATGATACGACACCACCCGTTACAAAAATATATTTTGTTGACATGTGCTTTCCTCTTCTTCTAATGTTGTAGAGGCCATTCCTCTTTGCAGAAAAAACAAAAATAGCCCCCTAATCGCTAGGGAGCTCCGACCTCAAAATGAGGTGCCCGAACAATATCTTACCGCAAATGGTCTACTTTGTCAAATTGAAAATTTCATGAAAATGGTTTTCGCTGTTTACGAGACTTTTTCCACTCCATTTTGTGTGACGAGAAATTTCTCAAATTGAAGCTGGGGCATACAAAGAGCAAGGTCCTTGTGGATTCGCTCCAGTGCTTCTAAACGCATCTCGACTGATGTCTCGGTATTTCCTTGAATGACAAAGAGGGCGTTTTGTGTAGTCTCCTCAAATTTATAATGGTCACTATCGCGTACATCCAACCAAGCCAGAACTCCTTTTTGATCTCTATAGACGGGATCTGTCGGTGCTACATGCTTTTCGCTAGAAAGGATGGGGAAGAAGAGATCTTCTCTTTGACTCACTGTAAATTCAATCGGTCCCTCAATCTTATCTAGGTCATGTCCTCCGATCGCGAGAAAAGACTTCAGAGATTCGACATTATAGATATCGATGATGCTATTGATCTGAGGAAGAGCACCTCGATGCTGGATGTTTCGGATAAGAGCTAGGACTGTTGGGGGATTTTTCTTGATGCTACGCCCCACTTTTTGCAAGAGGTCTGTATAGCCTTTGATGACAGGGGATGCCGCTACTTCTTCTGTCTGACACTGGAGCGCCCATTGTTCAACTGCTTGCTTCTTTTCAAGAAAAGAAGGGGGCAGGACTGCTTGGGGATCCACATTTCTAGCAATTCCGACCACAACCGTATCAATACCAAGAGCTACTAAACTTTGATCTAAATGAAAGTCCATCTGAATACCTCCTATTTGGGAATCCTTACACGTTTATCATACTCCATTTCGCCACTTTTTTCAATGCAAACAAAAAGAGAGTGGGACAGAAATCGGTAATTCGTTAGAATTCGATTTCGTCGTCCCACCTCCGCACAGTTGAGTAGGGCTGTAAAAGCTGATGAAATCAGCGTAGTAGAGCCCACTCAACCACTGCGT
>CABSQC010000110.1 GCA_902479835.1 uncultured Streptococcus sp.
CGCTAGATCGCGTAGGGGAAATCGATGGCAACCATTAAGGAAATTAAAAAGCAATTAGCAAACATCCAGCGGTTAGATGACCCTTTATTGGCTGAATTGGAACAGGATAGCCGATCTGGTGTTGTCCAAGCGGTCGCAAAGCAAAAAAGAGAAATCCAAAAACGTTTAGATGAAGATGAGCGCTTGGAAGGAATGCTGGCCTATGAAAAAGAATGCTATGCGCGTGGCATTGAACTCATAGCAGGAGTAGATGAAGTGGGGCGTGGCCCCTTAGCGGGACCTGTTGTTGCAGCTGCTGTGATCTTACCCAAAGGCTCTAAGATTCCAGGACTCAACGATAGTAAAAAGATTCCGAAATCCAAACACAAGGGAATCTATGAGGCTGTGCTCCAAGAAGCTATTGCGATCGGCATCGGCATCAAGGACAATCACGTGATTGACCAGGTCAATATCTATGAAGCTACGAAACTAGCCATGATGGAGGCCATTGGTCAATTAGATCCTCAACCCCAGCATCTTTTGATTGATGCCATGAAGTTGGATCTTTCTATTCCTCAAACTAGTATCATCAAAGGAGATGCTAATTCCTTATCCATTGCTGCAGCATCCATCGTAGCTAAGGTAACTCGGGATCAGATGATGGAGGACTTGGATCAGTTATATCCAGGCTATGATTTTGCCCAGAACGCTGGCTATGGGACGGCTAACCATCTGGCTGGCCTTCACAAGCTGGGAGTGACTCCTATCCATCGGCGTTCATTTGAACCCGTCAAATCAATGTGTGAGGATTAGGTTATGCTATTTACCATCGATATCGGAGGGACCTTTATAAAGTACGGTCTGATGGATGCAGACTATCAATTGATCCGTACAGACAAGATCCCAACACCATCTACGATTGAGGAGTTTTGGCAAGGATTAGAAGAAATCATTACACCCGTAAGGGAAGAAATCGAGGGGATCGCCATTTCATGCCCTGGTGAGATCCAAAAGAGCCTTGGCTTTGTCTTTCGAGGTGGTCTCATTCCATATTTACGAGGCATTCCTCTAGCAAGTAGACTCGAACAAACATTTCAAGTTCCCGTCACTGTTCTCAATGATGGAGAAGCCGCAGGTTTAGCGGAAGCAAGGCTTGGCAATCTAAAAGATTGTTCTTGCGGTGCGACCTTGGTCTTAGGGACAGGAGTCGGCCTTGCTCTTCTTTCTAACGGTGATCTATTGAGAGGATGGCAACTGACAGAATACATTCGGTCTATTGATAAGGCAGAAAGAACACCAGAAAATCGCCGCTTTCATCGCGAACTCTTTTTGCAAGGTATTTCCAATCTTTTGGAAAACACCGGTTCAGCTGTTCAATTTGTTGAGAAGGCTAGTCACATCTTAAACCTAGAAAAGGCAGATGGTATAGCTGTTTTCAAAGCTCTTGATCAAGGAGGCCATGAGGAGCTGACATCCTTGTTTAAGGAGTATTGTCATGATATTGCTATTCTGATTTTTAATCTTCAATCTTTGCTCTTGCTTGAAAAGGTGACGATTGGAGGGGGCATTAGTAGTCAACCACTACTGATCGATGAGATCAGTCGACAATACCATGACCTGCTCTCTCAAAAAGGTCATAAACAATTTGAGGCCTTGCCGATCCAAGCGGCTCGCTTCCATAATGAAAGCAACTTGATTGGTGCCGCATCTTACTTTTATTCTTCGACACATCAAAAAAAGTTCTAGAAATAGGGCTTTTTTCTTTTCTTTTTCGAATAAATAAGTGAGAGGAAGTAGAAGGTGACCATGGAGAAATTTGAAATCTATAAATTAAAAGAAGCCGGTTTATCAAATGAGCAGGTCTTAAGAGTCTTGGACTACTGTAGGAAAGACCAAGTCTTACCATGCTTAGAAGAGATAGCAAGGATCGCTCGCTGTCGCAGTATCCTTCATTTTGTAGACAAATACCGGCAACTAGATGAAGACCATTTACACAAGGAGTTTGAACGGTTCCCATCTCTATCCATTTTTGATCCTGAATACCCCGAGGAATTGCTACAGATCTACAATCCTCCTGTACTCCTTTTTTACCAAGGGGATTTGCAACTGTTAAGCAAACCGAAGATTGCAGTTGTTGGAGCTCGAGAGACCACGCGAGAAGGGGTTCATTCTGTAGAGAAGATAATTAAGGAACTTGGAAATGAACTGGTCATTGTTAGTGGACTTGCTAAGGGAATTGATGCGACAGCTCATTATGCCAGTATACGAAATGGTGGTAAGACCATCGGAGTGATTGGAACAGGGCTAGATGTTTTTTATCCAAAGAGCAATCAAAGGCTACAAGCGCATATGGGAGAACACCATCTTGTCTTGAGCGAATATGGCCCAGGACAGGCCCCTCTTAAGTTTCATTTTCCAGAGCGAAATCGCATCATTGCGGGACTCTGTCAGGCCGTGATTGTGGCAGAGGCACGACTTCGTTCAGGAAGTTTAATTACTTGTGAAAGGGCTATGGAGGAAGGACGAGATGTTTTTGCGATCCCAGGAAACATTTTAGATGGAAAATCTGCAGGTTGCCATCACTTGATTCAAGAAGGTGCAAAGCTTGTCACATCAGGCCAGGACATTCTTGATGAATTGAAATACGAATTGTGATTTTCCTATAGGAGAAGTTCCTAGTTGACATCTTTCTTAAAATGTATTAAACTCAATGAGATTTATACAATACAGAGGGATAAAACGTGGTAACAAAAAAGAAAAGCAGTACAACCAAGAAAAATTTGGTGATTGTGGAGTCTCCTGCTAAGGCCAAAACAATCGAGAAATACCTTGGTCGTAACTACAAAGTCATGGCTAGTGTTGGCCATATTCGGGACCTGAAAAAATCAACCATGTCGATTGACTTCGACAATAACTATGAACCGGAGTATATCAATATTCGCGGAAAAGGTCCCTTGATCAATGATTTGAAAAAAGAAGCTAAAAAAGCCAAACAAGTCTTTCTCGCAAGTGACCCGGACCGAGAAGGAGAAGCTATTTCTTGGCATTTAGCGCATATTTTGAACTTGGATGCCAAAGAAAAAAACCGTGTGGTCTTTAACGAAATCACCAAGGATGCCGTTAAAAATGCCTTTAAAGAACCGCGCCAAATCGATATGGACTTGGTCGATGCCCAACAAGCCCGTCGGGTCTTGGACCGGATTGTAGGGTATTCCATTTCGCCTATTCTTTGGAAAAAGGTCAAAAAAGGACTTTCTGCAGGGCGCGTGCAATCTGTTGCCCTCAAATTAATCATTGATCGTGAAAATGAAATCAATGATTTCAAGCCGGAAGAATACTGGACCATTGATGGTGTCTTCAAAAAAGGGACCAAACAATTCCAAGCTAGCTTCTATGGGATTGATGGCAAGAAGATGAAGCTCAACACCAATGAAGAGGTGAAAGCAGTTCTTGAACGCTTAGATGGCAAAGATTTTACCGTTGAAAAAGTTGAAAAGAAAGAACGTCGTCGGAATGCGCCACTTCCATACACCACCTCTTCCATGCAGATGGATGCTGCCAATAAGATCAACTTCCGTACACGCAAGACCATGATGGTCGCCCAGCAATTGTACGAAGGAATCAATATTGGTTCTGGTGTTCAAGGTTTGATTACCTATATGCGTACCGATTCTACACGGATCAGTCCAGTTGCTCAAAATGAGGCAGCGAACTTTATCGTGGATCGCTTCGGTGAGAAATATTCCAAGCATGGAAGCCGTGTGAAGAATGCTTCTGGTGCCCAAGATGCCCACGAAGCGATTCGTCCGTCTAGCGTCTTCAATACTCCTGAGAGCATTGCTAAATACTTGGACAAAGACCAATTAAAACTCTACACCCTGATTTGGAACCGTTTTGTCGCTAGCCAGATGACGGCAGCTGTCTTTGATACTATGAATGTCCGTTTAGGTCAAAATGGGGTTCAATATACAGCGAATGGGAGTCAGGTAAAGTTTGACGGTTATTTGGCGATTTATAATGATTCAGACAAAAACAAGATGTTGCCGGACATGGTAGAAGGCGATATCGTCAAGCAGGTCAATAGCAAGCCTGAGCAACACTTTACCCAACCACCGGCCCGTTATTCTGAAGCGACCTTGATTAAGACGTTGGAGGAAAATGGAGTAGGTCGCCCTTCAACCTATGCTCCGACGATTGAGACCATTCAAAAACGCTATTATGTGAAGCTGGTAGCCAAACGCTTTGAACCAACAGAGTTAGGGGAAATCGTTAATAAACTGATCGTTGAATTCTTCCCAGATATTGTCAACGTGACCTTCACAGCAGAGATGGAAGGTAAACTCGATGATGTCGAACTTGGAAAAGAAGAGTGGCAAAAAGTCATCGATGCTTTCTACAAACCATTTTCTAAAGAGGTCGCAAAGGCTGAAGAAGAGATGGAAAAAATCCAAATCAAAGACGAACCAGCTGGTTTTGATTGTGAAGTCTGTGGCAGCCCGATGGTGATTAAATTAGGACGTTTTGGAAAGTTCTATGCTTGTAGCAATTTCCCAGATTGTCGTCATACCC
>CABSQC010000111.1 GCA_902479835.1 uncultured Streptococcus sp.
AAACGCTTTGGTAGCACGTTTCGATTCTATCTTGACTGACAACGGTGCAACTGTTGTTGAATCAAAAGATTGGGAAAAACGTCGTCTTGCATACGAAATCCAAGATTTCCGTGAAGGACTTTACCACATCGTAAACGTTGAAGCGAACGACGCTGTAGCTCTTAACGAGTTCGACCGTCTTTCAAAAATCAACGGTGACATTCTTCGTCACATGATCGTAAAAGTTGACGCGTAAGAAATCATCCGAGGTGACTTATGATTAACAATGTTGTACTTGTCGGTCGTATGACCCGTGATGCTGAACTTCGCTACACTCCAAGCAATCAAGCAGTTGCTACTTTCAGCCTAGCTGTCAACCGCAACTTCAAGAGTCAAAATGGAGAGCGCGAAGCCGATTTCATCAACTGTGTGATCTGGCGTCAGCAAGCAGAAAACTTAGCCAACTGGGCTAAGAAAGGTGCTTTGATTGGGATTACCGGTCGAATTCAAACACGTAATTACGAAAACCAGCAAGGTCAACGTGTTTATGTCACTGAAGTCGTAGCAGACAGCTTCCAACTATTGGAAAGCCGTGCAGCACGCGAAGGGCATGCAGGTGGTGGCTATTCATCAGGTAATGGTGGTTTTGCTGGAAATGCAACCCCAAGCTTTGGTGGATCAGAACCAAGCAATGCAGCGCCAAACTTTGGTCGTGAAGAAAATCCATTTGGAGCCAATCCAATGGATATCTCAGACGACGATCTTCCATTCTAAGAATGGGTTTAACGAATTAAAACTATAAAGGAGAATTAAACATGGCTCAACAACGTCGTGGCGGATTCAAACGCCGTAAAAAAGTTGATTACATCGCAGCAAACAAAATCGAATATGTCGATTACAAAGATACTGAGCTTCTTAGCCGTTTCGTTTCAGAACGTGGGAAAATCCTTCCTCGTCGTGTAACTGGAACTTCAGCGAAGAACCAACGTAAAGTAACAACAGCTATCAAACGCGCTCGCGTAATGGCTTTGATGCCTTTCGTAAACGAAGATTAAAAAAGAGGTCCAGTGGACCTCTTTTTCACGAGCTTGAAAATAAAAAAGCGAGTAAGACCCTTACGGGTCTTTTTTTCACGAGCCTGGAAATATAAGAGCGAGTTGAGGTCCGGTGGACCTCTTTTTCAGACCCTTTGGATCTTTTTTGCGAGCATAGAAATATGATAGTGAGTTAGGTCCGTGTGAAGCTCTTTGACCTTTCCCAAGCTCTAATTATGCTATAATGATGGGGAGAAAGGTATCAAGGAGCGCAACATGAAGGAAGGTGTAATCATCAGGAGGATGATAAAGGCAGATATTGAGCACATCTCTCAAGCCTTTATCCACCAAGGGTGGCCGGGTAGAAAGGATATCTTGACCAGCTATTTTCAGGATCAGGAGAACGGAGAAAGGGACGTATTAGTAGCTGAGTCGGATGGATTTGTGGCAGGCTATATCACTATATTGCCTGCTGCCAAGCACGGCCCTTTCGTGGGAGTCAATCCTGAACTATCTGATTTTAATGTTTTTGAACCATTTAGAAATCGAGGGATTGGGAATCAACTCTTAGAGGAGGCAGAAAAAAGAGTCCGGCTACTATCAGAGATTGTTACTTTAGGGGTTGGTTTACACTCGGGTTATGGCCCAGCTCAAAGACTGTATGTCAAACGGGGCTATATCCCAGATGGATCTGGGGTTTGGTTTAGTGATCACCCCTTAGCCCCTTACAGTTCTTGTGAAAACAATGATGACTTAGTCCTCTATTTTTCAAAAAGATTGAACAGGGAAATACAGTAAAACAAAAACGGATGAAAACTTCATCCGTTTCTTTTTAGCGACGAGTTGCGGGTGCTGTGCTCGAACTTTTAATATTAAAGCGTTTCTTGAGGTAGAAGCGAAGGACAAGCGCTAGAGCTCCTAAAACGATGGCAAAAACATCTGGAATAGTTGGGTTGAGAACTTGTGGGAGTAAGGAAGTAAAGGACAAGACAATGACCCAAAGGAACATGACTCCAACAAGAATCGGCATGGATTTCCAAAGAGAAGGACGCTCGCTACGATCTTTGGTGCCATCCATATACTGATAGAAGAAGTAGTACATAAGGTATAAGAGCAAAGCCCCTGTCAAACTTCCAAGGATCAAGGTGATCAAACCATAGCCAGTACGACGCGGTGCGACCAAGTTCATAAAGGCGCTAATCGCAGCAAAAACACCAAAGATAAAGAGGAAGGAATCCAAAATCATAAGAGAGGGGGCATCGTTTAATTTCGGATGCTCTTTTTCATAGCGTTCTTTCTCGCTGAAAGAGTTCGCCCATACAGTTGGAGCTCCAAAAAGGGTCCGTGCCGGAATTCCTTTTCCTTGGTTTTCATGGATAGCTGGTAGAATTTCCTGGATGAGGCTTTCTGCTTCTTCCTCTGTCTTTCCATTTTCAAGCAATTGGTGTTTGGCGATACGGATAAATTCTTGATTTTTCTTGCTTAGTTGATTCAAATCAAATTGAGACATAAATACTCCTTAGTGTTATTAGTAGGTGTTAGAACCATTTTTTATGGATGAGGTAGACGACGAGAGAACCGGTCAGGGCAAAGGCGATGAAAATGATGAGCCAGAAGGCGTTTGGTTCTCCATTGAGCGGTAATTCATTGTCTTTGAAGTTCATCCCATAGGCCGAGAAAATCATGGTTGGGATGGACATGACGATGGTCACCATGGCCAAGGTCTTCATGATGTTATTCTGGTTGTTGGAGATGATTGATGCGAAGGTATCGGTCATGGAGTGGAGGATGTTTCCATAAATATCCGCCATCTCAATGGCTTGCTGGGTTTCGATCAAGGTATCTTCCAGTAGATCTTCGTCTTCTAAGTATTTCTTGATGTTACTAGTGGCGCTGGTCAATTTCTTGATCACGCGCTCATTGGTTTTCAGAGAGGCCTTAAAGTAGACGATGGTTTTTTCTAACTCCATCAACTCAATCAACTCTTCATTACGCGTTGATTTGTGCAATTGACTTTCAATCTGCTCGCTTTTGCGATCCAAGGTACGAAGCGCTGACAAGTAGAGTTCAGCGTTGCGATAGAGGATCTGAAAGATAAAGCGCGATCGCATAAAAGTATAGAAATTCCGCAAGCGTCGGTTGATAAAGATATCAAGAAGTGGCAATTTCTCCAAGCAGGTCGTGATGATAGCCTCTTCTGTCAGGATAATTCCTAGCGGAATGGTCACGTAGTAGGTCTGATTGTTCCGCTCTTCCTTGATGGGAACGTCTACGATGATCAAGGTATACTCATCTTCAATGGTCATACGAGACATGGTAGGATCTTCTGTTTCCCCTACAGTTAAGGTGTCAAGGTTATAGTTTTTACCAGCGAAGAGGCCGGAAATCTTTGCCAATACGCCAATTTGGTTTTCTACATATGCTGAAATACAACGTTTTTCTAAATGTAATTCCATAGCCCCTCCTATTTTTTATCCTTTAATAACATGTCGCTCAACGATTTACCTGCTGGTACCATTGGCAATACATTTAACTCTGTTGGAACGATACATTCAATAAGTGTTGGTCCTTTTTTGAAAGCATCCGCTTTTGTAAAGGCCGCTTCTAGTTCTTCAACTTTTGTAACACGTATACCTTGTGCACCATAGGCTTCTGCTAATTTCACAAAGTCTGGTACATATTCAAATTCATCGTTATCGATCATATCACGAGTGACAATAGCGCTTTCATCCATCAATAAATTAGTACATGCATAGCGTTTATCGTAGAATAATTGTTGCCACTGACGTACATTGCCAAGATAGCCATTGTTGATGACAACCAAGGTCACAGGCAAATGGTAATGCATAGCTGTTGCAAATTCTTGAATATTCATTTGCACGCCCCCATCCCCACAAATGGCGAATACGCGTTTTGTAGGATTGCCAAATTGAGCACCAATAGCCGCAGGGAATCCATAACCCATCGTACCTAAACCACCAGATGTCAACAATTGATGGTTGCCTTCAATTTCGAGGAATTGCGTAGTCCACAATTGGTTTTGACCTACATCGGTTGTCACCACTGGACGGTCATAATGATTATTAATATAGTCGATAATATTTTGAGGCGTAAGACCTTCTTCACCAGCTTGCGTAACAGGACGCTCTTCTTTTAACTGTTGCAATTGAGTTGGCCAATCGCCTAAGTCGTGAGGTTCAATATATTCTAATAGAGCTTCAATCGCTAGTTTTGCATCTGCCACGATTGGAATATCTACCTTAATATTTTTAGAGATAGATGCAGCATCTACGTCAATATGTACAATTTTGCAGTTTTGTGCAAATGTACTCAATTTGCCGGTAATACGATCATTGAAACGAGTACCAATGGAGATCATCACATCACAATCGGTAATGGCCACATTCGGTGCATAGCCACCGTGAATGCCTACATTGCCTAAGTACAATGGATGGCGTGAACTAATAGCACCTTTCCCCATCAAGGTAGTGACTACAGGAATACCCG
>CABSQC010000112.1 GCA_902479835.1 uncultured Streptococcus sp.
CCACCTCCGCACAGTTGAGTAGGGCTGTAAAAGCTGATGAAATCAGCGTAGTAGAGCCCACTCAACCACTGCGTCTTACTCGACAATCCAAAAACAATTGAGAGGCTAGGACTTTTGTCCCAGCCTCTTGGTCCAGTTTCGTGAAACTGCTTCATCTTCTTCTAGTTGAGCCACTAGTTGATCTATCCCATCAAATTTGACCATTTCTCGAATCTTATCTAACCAGTGAATGGTCAGCGTATGGCCGTAGATGTCTCCTGAAAAGTCAAAAAGATTGACTTCAAACCGAAGCTCTTTCCCATCAAAGGTAATATTCTTCCCGACAGAAGCCATGCCCCGATAGGTATGCCCTTTAAAATCGACATCAACTACATAGACTCCATCTGATGGTAGATAGGTCCGATCAATCGGTGCTAGATTGGCAGTGGGATAGCCAATGGTACGGCCACGCGCATCTCCATGGACAACAATTCCCCGACTGGACAAGGGATGACCAAGTAAACGGGCAGCTTCTTTGACCCGTCCTTCCAGGACAGCTTGACGGATGCGGGTCGAACTGATCTTTTCCCCCTGATTCAATACAGGAGAAATGACTTCCACCTGACCATCAAAATAGGCAGCTAAGTCAGAGGCTGTTTTCTTATCAGAGCCAAAACTATAATCAAATCCAGCAATTAAGACCCGAGCTCTCAAGGCTTTGACAAATTGATCAACAAATTCTTTCGCTGTTTTAGAAGCAAAATCAGTCGTAAAATCAATGAGAAAGAGCTCATCCACTCCTAGTTCGTTTAATTTTTGGAACCGATCCTCAGGGCTTTGCAAATGGAGCAACAATTCTGGTTGGTAGCGAACAAAGGCCAACTTAGGAGATTCAGGGAAGGTTAACAAAGCAACCTTCAAGCCTTTTTCATCCGCGATCTGACGCGCCTTTTTAAAAAGTTCTTGATGCCCCAGATGCAGGCCATCAAAGTAGCCCAGAACCAAAACTGTCTCATTCTCCAAGTAGATCTGGTTAGCAGTAGTTATCGTACGAATATTCATGAATTTATTGTAACACACTTTCTGTTAGAAAAACTTTTCGAGGTTTGTAAAGTTCTTCCCTTTTTTCTAAAATGGCTACCAATTTCCCTTGGTAAAAAGCAGCTAACTCTCTGGCTTCGCTCTCGACTGGAATAAAGCGTCCTACTTGGACTTCGCCAACCTCTTCTGCTGTCAGCTCTACTTTTTCTATATCTCCTGTCCCAATTTCAAGAGGATGAAGGAAGCTCAAATCTCCTTTCGCTACTTTTTCAGCAAGTTCTTCCAAGGTCAGGGCATCATCCAGTGACAATCCAGCGGCACTAGTTCGTGTTAAGTAAGACATATGAGCTGCATAGCCTAGCTTTTGACCCAAATCCACCGACAAGGTCCGGATATAAGTCCCCTTGCTGCATTTAACCCGGAAACGAAAACGGGCTAGTCCTGTCTCATAGCCGATCTCACTGGTACGCGTAAAGTCATAAATGGTCACTTGTCGGACAGGCCGTTCCACTTCTTCACCTGCACGCGCATATTCATAGAGCTTACGCCCATTGACCTTGACTGCTGAGTACATAGGCGGTACTTGCTCGATTTCACCCACCATTTGGGCAATCATGTGGTCTACCTCTGCTGCATCTAAAGGTGCTTCCACTGGCGTCCGCTCGACGACTTCCCCGCTGGCATCTTCCGTCGTGGTAGAGAATCCCAAAGTAATTTCTCCCTCGTAAATTTTACCCTCATCCTGCATAAATTCAACCATCCGGGTCGCCTTTCCTACAGCAATCGGAAGCACCCCCACCACATCCGGGTCCAGAGTCCCTCCATGGCCAATCTTCTTAGTACCTAAGATTTTCCGCAGTTTAAAGACCACATCATGTGAGGTCATCCCTGCTTCTTTTTTTACATTGATAATTCCGTCCATTTGATTTACTCTTTCTAACTGGTTGTGTGACCATCCGTGTCACCGACCTCTTATTATACCATGAAATGAGACTTCTTGTCCCTGTTTCCTCGTTCTGATGAGCCTTTTAAAAATCCCGTAGCAGATTTCAGACTTTTTAATATGGGTTTGATACAATAGAAACCGAAAGAAGGTGTAACATATGTTAATGTATGATGTTATTGTTATTGGATTTGGTAAAGCTGGTAAAACACTCGCAGCGAAATTATCAAGCCAAGGGAAAAAAGTCGCTCTGATTGAAAAGAGCAAGTCTATGTACGGTGGTACTTGTATCAATATCGCTTGTATTCCCACCAAGACCTTGATTGTTGCCGCAGAAAAAGGCTTGGATTTTGAGCAAGCCATGAATGAGAAAAATGCGGTCACCACTCGTCTCAACGGCAAGAACTACGCAACCATTGCTGGAACTGGTGTAGACATCATCGATGCGACAGCTCGTTTCGTTTCCAACAAGGTCATCGAAATTCAAGCTGGTGAGGAAAAGGAAGAATTGACAGCTGAAACCATTATTATTAATACTGGTGCGGTGCCAACTATTCTTCCAATCCCAGGACTTGCTGAAAGCAAATTTGCTGTAGATTCAACCGGTATTCAACGGCTGGAAAATCTACCTAAACGCCTGGGTGTCCTTGGTGGTGGACCAATCGGATTGGAATTTGCCCACCTCTACAATACCTTGGGTAGCCAAGTAACAGTACTGGATGCTTCTGAAGCATTCTTGCCACGGATTGAGCCAAGCATCGCAGCTCTTGCAAAAGGCTACCTTGAAGAAGATGGCATTCAATTCTTGCAAGGCGTTCATACCCAAGAAATCAAAGATGGTGAAGCCAGCTTAACCCTTGTAACCGATAAAGGAGACTTCGAGTTCGATATCCTCCTCTACGCAACGGGACGTAAGCCAAACACAGCTGGACTTGGTCTTGAAAATACAGATATTCAAGTCACTGATCGTGGAGCGATTCAAGTCAACCGTCATTTGGAAACCAGCGTCCCTGGTGTCTTTGCAGTTGGGGATGTCAATGGTGGGCCTCAGTTCACCTATATGTCCCTCGATGACTTCCGCATCGTCTTCAACTACCTCACAGGGGATGGTAGCTACAATCTCGAAACACGCGGAAACTATGCGACAACACTCTTCATTGCTCCTCCATTGGCCCAAGTCGGCTTGACTGAGCAAGAAGCACGCGACAAAGGACTTCCAGTGGCTGTCAAAGAATTACCAGTTGCTGCCATGCCTCGCGGCCATGTCAATGCAGACCTTCGAGGTGCTTTCAAAGCCGTAGTCAACCCAGAAACCAAAGAAATCCTTGGAGCAACTCTCTTTGGAGAAGCCGCAGGTGAACTCATTAACCTGATCACCATGGCTATGGACAACAAGATTCCTTATACTTACATCGCAAAACAAATCTTTACCCACCCAACCATGGCAGAAAACCTAAACGATCTCTTTGCGATTTAACTAACATAAAAAAGCTGGAAAATTCCAGCTTTTTTAGTTTAAGAATTCACAGACAGCCTCTTGAAATGCTTTATTTTCTTCATACAGAGCATGACCTGAATGCTTAAGAATAAGGAGCTGACAACCCGAAATCGCTTTTGCCAATTCCTTGGATCCCTTCACACCAATCACATCATCTTCGAGGGCACCAAGAACCAAGGTCGGACAATGAATTTCTTTTAAGACCTCAAGGCTATTATGTTCCAGGCAAGACTGAGACTGAATGACAATTCGTTTTTCATCTTTAATTCGACCCAGGCGACCCATAATATTATAAAGGAACCGCCACTTTTGATAGCTCTTTTGCGTGTAGGAGTGCTGTGCAATATCCAACATGAGATGCTTAAAATTTCCAGATTGACTGAGTTTTTGCCAATGCTCAATTCGTTCTCTAGCAAGTTGACTAGGCTCCGCTGTTGTCACAGCTAGGATGAGCCTTTGAACCCTTCCTGGAAAATCTACAGCTAACCATTGAGCAATCATTCCACCTTGTGAAATCCCCATAACATAGGCGGCATATAGGTTTAGTGTCTCCATTGCTTCTGCTACATCTGCTGCCATATCCCGTGTCGTATAACCCTGCCTCAACTCATTAATTCGAGAAAAAACATAGATTTTATAACGCTTAGCAAGTAGACGATAAGAGAGGGAAAAGAGCTGGGCCTTTCCTTTAACCGTCTGCAATCCATCCCCCAAGCCTGGTATGATCACTAATGGCTGTTTACCTTTACCAAATGTCACATAGTCCATGGTTTTCCCATTCATGGACAAGGTAGCGTTCTTAGCTGAGTACAAAGATTATTCTCCTTTCAGAGCATCAAACTTGGCCTTCATGGTTGGATTTTTCCGTGTCAATTTTTTAACGGAAACATCATCCAACTTGTTGTTAGCGAGGCGGAGTTGATTTTCTGATGTGGTCAAGAATTTCTTGACTTCTTCCATCC
>CABSQC010000113.1 GCA_902479835.1 uncultured Streptococcus sp.
CGTATTTCTTGGCTAGTTCCAACTCATAAAGACGAGTTTGAACCGATTCGCTGGACTGATCGTTGGCATAGCGCCCATCATATGGTGTCACAAGGATCAAGCGACGGCCTTTTGGAAGTTTCTCAACATACTGATCCAGCAATTCTTTGTAGTTGCTTACAGTATTGGTTCCTAGGGCAATGACCACATTTTTTAGGAGAACTTTATTGGAGATATCGGTCTCAAAGACCTTCATTCCATTTTCCAACTGACGGCTCACCACTGCATCGATCTGGATGCCAGGGATGGCTTTAGTCAGGTAGTCCTGTGCTCGCAAGTTAACGGAATCACCGATCATGGTCACACCATTTGAGACGTTATAGTCTGTTGCAGTTGCATTGTCCACCTGCGTCCGTGTAACCTGCATTTTGCTGTCTGCTTGATTGAGCCCACTCACTACCAAACTCTCATCAAAAGCTCCGACGGTTGGTGCAAAGGCGGAGATTCCAATCATCAAGAGAGCCAGAGGAATCATGAGGTAAAAGATCGGCTTGGTCAAAAAACTGAGATCCATCTTCATGCCGAAGACACGAGGTTCCTTGCCTGCAATAGTTGGCTCCAAAATATAGAAGGACAGAGCCGTTAGAATCAAGGAAACGATCGTCGTCACAAGGGCTGCCATCATATTTCCCAAATGTTGAGAGAAGATGATAAAGAAAGGCCAGTGGAAAAGGTAGACACCATAACTAGTATCTGCCAAGAAATTGAGGATGGCTGGTTCTTTTTTATCTGGCGTCTTTTCATGGAGAATGCGGGCCGACAGAATCATGGCACAAGCTGCGATTGTCGCTGCTAAAAAGCCAAACAGATAGGTCCACAAGCTATCAAATGGCAAGAAAAGACTGAGCACAAACAAGAAGGCAAAGCTTCCACCCAAGACCGATAAGGTCTTTTTCATGCTCCAAGACTGCACCAGCTTTGTAAAGTTCGGGCTGACATTGGCAATCCCTGTCACCGTTGCTAGACACGATCCCGCAAAGAAGGGGAAGATGTGAGTGAAGCTAGAAAAATAGATGGTGGAGAAATTAGCTGTCAGAAAGGCGCGGATGAACATGGACAAGAAGGTGAAGAGAAAGAGCCCGCTGGATGCCAGGAAGAGCATGCCTCGGTATTTCCCAACAGTCTTAGCCCGCTTAGCCAAGAACCATGCCAAAAGTGCCCAGAGCACATAGTAATGCACTTCTAGAGCCAAACTCCACGTATGAAGGAAGAGATGCGGAATGAAGTTACTTTCGTAACTACCACCCGTTGCCATCTCAAAGAAATTAGTCACAAAACCAAAGACCGCCGCAATCTGAGTCCCAATACCAGCCACGTAGTCCCGTTGGACCATAAAGGTAAAGGGCATCACGACCAAGACCATAAAGACAAGGGGTGGTACGATCCGGTAAAAGCGCCGTTTCAAGAATGCCAGGTAGTCGATTCCTTGCTTGCGCGCAAATTCATCGATCAAGAGCGCTGTAATCAAAAATCCTGAGAAGGTGAAGAAAATATCTACCCCAATGAAGCCTCCAGGAAAGGCTTTTTGGAAGAAATGGTAAAGCAATACCAATAAGAGTCCTGTAACACGGACTAGTGAAAACCATTTAATGCGCATTTTGATAAATCCCCTGCTTGAATGTTCCTTTGTATACGACGTTGGCTTCTGTGGTTAAGGTGCCTTTGCCCTCCGGCTGGCCATTAACAAACTGCCCTTCATAGGTCCAACCATCCTTGGACTTAAACTTACCATAGCCACTAAAAGAGCCGTTGACGAGGTTACCTGTATAGGTATCCCCATTTTTAAAGGTGACGGTTCCCTTGCCATTCATCTTGCCACGGACCAAACTTCCGTCGTAACGGATCGCCCCCTTGTCCAAGGTCAAGACACCCTGACCTGGAATGGCCGAAAAGAAAACCATCAAAGCAGATAAGACAATCACTACTAATGCTGCTATTTCTAAATTTTTTCGCGTCAGATAGACCTTATAAGTCTCATAAAATTCTTTCATATTCTGTATTCTCTCACATCTCAAACTCTTAAGAAGTTGCTAGCTGATCCAACCAGGCCTTACAGCCAGTCAGAACTCTAGAATAGGTCTCCTCAAAATCACCCGTATACCATGGATCTGGCACACTTTCAGCAGCAAAAAGATGAATCTTGTGCTCTGTTCCCGCAGGAGCCATTTGCTTCAGATCTGCTACATTGTTTTCGTCCATCCCTAGGATCACATCAAAGTTGTAAAAATCCTCTTCTTTGATCTGTAAAGAAGTCTTGGCTGGATCATATGGGACCTGGTGTTGTTGAAAGATTTTCTGGGTTCCCCGATGGATGGGATTGCCATGTTCCCAACTAGAGGTGGCCCGACTTTCAACCTCATACTGATCGGTCAAGTCCTTCATGACAAACTCCGCCATGGGGCTCCGACAAATATTTCCTAAGCAGACAAAGACGATTTTTTTCATGATTCCACCTAACTCCTTGTTCGGACTGCCCAACCTAGCTGAGCTCTTGGCTTTCCACTATGGAAAACCAGCATACTATTACTATTATAACAAAAATGTGACAGAAAGATGACAAAGTGGCTCCATCATTTTAAAGAAAAATCAGATTCCTTTTTCAAATCTGATCTGTTTCTCTATTTTGGAAAACGAACCTCTAATGGAGGCCATTTACTCTGCCAATTTTTCTTTTTCATCCGCTCTGTATAAACCGCTAAACGCTCTGGACTGGCTAAAAAATGCGGAGTCGGCTGAACGATGAAGTCTTCAATATCCTTTGTCCCATAGGGAAGAAAGAGCTCTAGCTGACCATCTTTCCTCAAGCGAACTGCAAGTGCCGTACACTGCTCGGGGTATTTGGAAACCGCATCACAAGCACTGAGATAAGGAGCCGTCCCCGGACTATGCTGGTGCATATAGACTTGATTTTTCACTTCCCAAGCGTACTGGGGATAGGTCTTCTTTAAGTCCTACTCGATCTGCTGAGTCTCCTCATAGCTGATCTCAGGGTCATAAAAGACCAGATCCAGATCGGTCGTCGCATCAAACCCTGGTTTTCCAGAGAGCTGGTTCCAGATGAAATTGCGCACCGCGCCTGCTGCCAACCAGGCATCTGCCAAGTCTAGATCTCGAATGATAGCCAAGACAGTCATCATCTCCGGATCCGCTTGGATCTGTTCTACGATTGCTTCTTCCGTCAGCATCTTCTTCTAGTCTCCATTATAGGGATAGCCCAGGTGTTCATAAGCTTTGCGGGTCGCCACGCGCCCTGTCCGGGTCCGCATGATAAAGCCTTTTTGAATCAAGTAAGGCTCATACATGTCCTCAACGGTCTCGCGCTCTTCAGCAATATTGACCGATAGAGTCCCAAGTCCGACCGGGCCACCGCCGTACATCTCAATCATGGTACGCAGGATCTTTTGATCGACATAGTCCAGCCCTTCATGGTCCACATCCAGCATGGAGAGGGCCTTGTCAGTAATGGTATCGTCAATCAAGCCATCGCCCATAATCTGAGCAAAATCGCGCACCCGTTTCAGCAACCGGTTGGCAATCCGAGGGGTCCCACGACTACGAAGAGAAAGCTCTTCGGCAGCTTCGTGGGTAATTTCCATCTCAAAGATCTCGGCGGTCCGCTCGACAATCTCTGTCAGATCATCTTGCTCGTAGTATTCCATATGCCCCGTAATTCCAAAGCGAGCGCGCAAGGGATTGGACAGCATACCCGCTCGCGTCGTCGCCCCAATCAAAGTGAAAGGAGGAAGGTCCAGATGGACACTCCGGCTAGTCTCGCCAGCACCAATCATGATATCGATGTAAAAATCTTCCATGGCGCTGTAAAGCACTTCTTCAACCGACATAGGAAGACGGTGGATCTCATCGATAAAGAGAACATCCCCCGGCTCTAGGTCATTAAGAATGGCTACCAAGTCACCAGCCTTTTCAATGACAGGACCCGAAGTCTGCTTGAGATTGACGCCCAGTTCATTGGCAATGACAAAGGCCATGGTGGTTTTCCCAAGCCCCGGAGGGCCAAAAAGAAGGACATGATCCAGCGCTTCATCCCGAAGCTTAGCCGCCTCAATAAAGATTTTCAGCTGGTCCTTGACCTTATCTTGACCAATATATTCATGTAAATATTGCGGGCGCAACGTCCGTTCAACGGCCTCTTCATCGCCCATGATTTCATTGTCTAAAATTCTACTCATACAGTCTATTATAGCAAAAAATGATACCTTCGGTACCATAAATAGAATGTGTTTTTTAAAGATCGTAGTTCTCACTAGCGTTCGAACTGCGTCAATGTACCTAAGCTCGTCTACGTCCCTATTGGACTTGACTCACTAAGGTACATAGAAAAAAAGCCACCGGTTTTGGTGGCTCTTATAGGG
>CABSQC010000114.1 GCA_902479835.1 uncultured Streptococcus sp.
CATCTTGGCTGTGGCCGTCAATCGAGGTGATCATGCCATTTTTTTCTTCAATCTTGTAGTTGGCTTTGAGCACTTTCATGAGGTTACTCTCTTCTGCTACTTTCAAGGTTTTCGATTGCGCTTCTTGACCTTCTGGCGTCACACTTACTGTAATCGAAATTTCGTTTTTCTTGGCAACTTCTGTGCTAGAAGCTGTTGGTTGATTGTTTGTGCTATGAGACGGAGCGCAACTCACTAAAAGAAGAGCTGCAAGTAAGGTCGTCAAGCTAGAAATGATTTTTTTCAACATAAAATCTCCTAAAGATATGATAGATAATGGGATAAAAAGCGATCGTTGATAAAGCATGGGCTAGGTTAAAACTAAAACCATTGACCAAAGCATAGGTCCACCAAGGAATATGGTAAATCAAGGCATAAACACTATCGATCAAGACCCCATAAGCAAAGGACAGCAGGCCCACAAAAAGGATCTGAAGGACAAAGGGCAACCACTTGTAACTGATACACCAAAGGAGCATCAAGCAGCCGAAGGCGACAATCTGAAAGAACACAATCAGACTCATCCCCAGGAAAAAGGCGGAGACAAACATGGTGATCATCATAACAAGAAAAGCAAAGCTATACCCTTCAAATATCACCAAGAGAAAAAAGATGGCAGAAATAGGTTGGACATTTGGAAAAGGGGCAAAAGCCTGACGTAGGGCGACACAAAGGGCCGCCAAAAGCGAAATACGGGTCAATCGCTGAAGCGTCATGACGTCCTCCTAGACAATCTCGAACTTGATCGTTCCGGCTGTTGTTCCAACCTTGATGGTTTGCCCTTCTTGGACTTGGCCTTTCAGCAATAGCTCTGCTAGTTGATCTTCCACTTCGGTCTGCAAAACGCGACGGAGTGGCCGAGCTCCCATTTCTGGATCGTACCCTTTGGTTGCTAGCAACTTGAGCGCTGAAGGCTGGAATTTGAGGGTCATGCCTTGTTCTGCCAAGGTCGCAATGAGCGGTTTGACCATGACTTTCACCACCTGCTGCATGTCCTCGCTTGAGAGACTATGGAAGACCACCTTTTCATCAATCCGGTTGATAAACTCTGGACGATAGGTCTTCTTCAACTCTTCAAACATGCGTTTTTCCATATTGGCCTGGTCAAAGCGGATATCTTTGGCACCAAAACCAACTGTCTTATCATCCCGAAGGGCTGTTGCTCCCAGGTTTGAGGTCATGATGATAATGGTATTAGAGAAGTCGATCTTCCGGCCTTTGCTATCGGTTAAGACTCCGTCATCTAAGACTTGCAAAAGGACATTGAAAATGTCTGGGTGGGCTTTTTCCACCTCATCAAATAAGAGGACAGAATACGGTTTGTTGCGGACTTTCTCGGTCAACTCGCCCCCTTCTTCGTAGCCCACATAGCCTGGAGGGGCACCGTTGAGGCGGCTAGCGGCGAATTTTTCCATGTACTCACTCATGTCAAACCGAATCAGAGCTGATTCATCATCAAATAAAACTTCCGCCAAGGCTTTGGCTAGCTCTGTTTTTCCGACACCGGTAGGTCCTAGGAACATGAAAGAACCGATCGGACGTTTATTGCTACGGATACCCGATTGATTGCGACGAATAGCCCGACTGATACTAGAAACAGCTTGATCTTGACCAATCACGCGCTTGTGCAATTCTGTTTCTAAGTTTAGGTACTTCTTGGCATCGGTTTGGGTCAGTTTTTGAGTTGGAATACCCGATAATTGGCTCAAGGTCACCAAAACATCTTGGTCAGTGACCTCTTTTTTGTAGACAATGGGAGCAGCCTCTACTTGTAAGAGCTGGGCTGCTTTCTTCCACTTGCCATCCATCAAAGCCCGGTCCAAGGCAGTCAACTCTTCTTTTACGTGACCGTTGGAATCGCGGTTTTGCACGGTAGCTGCCGCTTCATCCAAGAGATCAATGGCTGAATCTGGTAATTGACGGCTGGTCAAATAGCGGTGGGCATATTTGACAGCTGTTTCGATCGCTTCATCGGTAATGGTCACATGATGGTGGTCCTGGTAGGTTTCTTTCAAGCCTTGGAGAATTTGGATGCTATCTGCAACACTTGGCTCTTCAATGGTGACTTTCGCAAAACGCCGAGAGAGGGCCGCGTCTTTTTCGATATGCTTTTGGTACTCATCTTGGGTCGTTGCCCCAACTGTACGCAAGGTTCCCCGTGCTAGAGCTGGTTTTAAAATATTGGCTGCGTCTAAGGTCGAATCAATGCCGGATCCAGACCCCATAATGGTATGCAGTTCATCAATAAAGAGAATCACGTGACCGTCTTCTTCGATGTCCTGGATGATATTGTTCATCCGCTCTTCAAAGTCTCCACGGAAGCGCGTCCCTGCCACTACATTCATGAGATCCAATTCAAGAACACGCATTTGCGCGATTTCAGCTGGAACATTGCCACTAGCGACACGCTGGGCCAGACCTAATGCAAGAGCAGTCTTTCCGACCCCTGCTTCTCCCACCAATACAGGATTGTTCTTAGTCTTGCGGCTGAGGATTTGGATCATGCGTGAAATCTCTGCATCCCGGCCGATCACAGGCTCGAGCAGACCTGCACGCGCCATTTCTGTCAAATCACGAGTATAGTCTTCAAGACCCCCACTTGTACTTGGAGGCATGCCCATCATATTCCCCATGGTTTGGCGGTTAGGGTTTTGGGCCCGATAAAGACTCCGGATGGCTTTAATATCATTTTTGTCCCAGCCTGCCTTGTCTTCTAGATTCTTTCGAAGGGAAGCAACGGGAACACCCTTGTCTTGCTCTGTAAAGGCAAAGCCGGCAAACTCCATGACTTGGCTAGCCAAGGTCCCACGGTCCGCTAGAAGAGAGAGGAGCACATGCTCTGTTCCCAAGGTCTTGGCATGAAGGACCTGGGCAATCTCCTTTGCGTGCTTCATAATTGCTTCCATCCGATAAGAAAATGGGAAGATTTCATACCGATTGTCGCTTTGAAAAGCCTGGCCTGTAATATGCTCCGCCGCATCCTGAAATTCGTCAATCTGCATAGGATAATCGTTGAGTACAGAACCTGCCACGCTATAGGGATTATTGGCCATGGCCGTCAAAAGATGCCAAGTATCTAAGGTATTCCCTTGATAGTGGCCTGCTAGTATTTGGGCCGCTTCTATACTTTCTAACAGTGCTGTTGAATAGTTCATCTAGTCGGTATTTCCTTTTCTATCTACTTGTTGAATGATTTTTTTCAGCATATCGGCTCGTATGATGAGAGCATCTCGACCTAGAACCTCATCGGAGGTCGTCGCAAAGAACAGCTGCGTCTCACGTTTTGTCAATAATTTTTCTTCATGGAGCATCTGGAGGATATCCTGGAAGACCTGCTGGCTGATGGTCTCTCCAATATTGGCTGCCAGGTCTTGGAGCATCTGATGGTGATCTGAAAACTGGATCTTGCCAATACGGATATAACCGCCACCACCGCGTTTACTTTCTACAATATAGCCTCGACTCTCGGTAAAGCGGGTCTTAATGACATAGTTAATCTGACTGGGTACGACCTGAAAGACATCTGCCAACTCACTTCTTTTGAGCTCTGCCATGCCAGCTTGAGCCAGCAAGGCCTTGATATAAGCTTCAATGCTATCAGATGTGTTCTTATTTGCCATGATGCTCCTTTCTGACTTGTTTTCTTCTAGATAGATGCTCTACTCTTTAGCGCATAAAGATGCCCTTGGAGTGTTTGTTTTGATCATTGACCTTATTTGACTATTATACAATTTTTATGGCTGTAAATAAAGCAAAGACTCTATGGAAATAGGAATCTCTTAAGAAGACAAAATAAAAGAGGTTAGTGAGAACTAACCTCTTATGAGAAGAATCAACTACTCTCTGCGACGAGCGAATTTCTCACCACATTCACAAAACCTTTCTTTGAATATCGGTTTAAGCTTCTTTCCATTTCGACTGTTGAACGACTTCTTCCATCACTTGGACTGTCAGCTCTGGAATAAAACCAACCAGACTTCCTTGATCCGGATGCAACAATTTGACCTTAAAGTCATAGACATCTGTCTCCTTGCCTGCAAAATCAAGGGTTGGGACTTGGACTGTTTTTTCTGTCTCTCCATCTGCAAACTCGAGAGTGACATTGGTATCTTTATAAACCTTGCCATGAACCCCTGTTCCTGGTTCTGTGATTAATTTAAGACTGGCACTTCCTTTAGAGCCACCTTTTCTCTTGACGACGACTTGCGCTGGGTCGCCTTTCTTAACGGCTAAGGTTGGCTGGGCAAACTCAAAGAGACCCTTTTCTTGGTTATTGAGGGCATAAATCCCTTCCGTTGCGATTGCATCTCCCTTGCTATTGACCAAGGTCAAAGTATGGGCTCCTGCTTTCAAATCCGGTGTTTCATAGACC
>CABSQC010000115.1 GCA_902479835.1 uncultured Streptococcus sp.
GTTTTTGATCATTGTCTAATTCAAGAAGGTAGAGTCTTTTTTTCTTTTCTAGTTTTGTAATTTTCATATTTTTTCTTTTATCCAAACGCTTCAAAGGCAGCAACGAGTCGAAGTTTATGTATATCGACCTGATCTCTTCCATAATAGTCAAGAAATAGTTCAGCGTATTTAGGATCTTGTAGTTTATAGTTGAGGGACAAAACTGCCCAAAAGAGGTCGATATGCCGGTCACTGAAATCAGCCAAACCAAGATCAATAAAGCAAGAGAATTGGTCAGCATCTTTTAGAATAAAGTTCGGTAGACAGGCATCCCCGTGAATAAAGGCATCTGTCTTTAAAAGGTGCCCATGTTCTTGGATGAGTTGGAAGGCCTCTTCGCGACTGTTGATTTGGAATTGGGGTAGGAGCGCCTTGGCATAGAACTCACCTTTTTCATAGTTTTTCAAGGCTCTTTCTTTATAGGCTTGTAAATGATTATCTGATGGAAAATTTTTCGGATTTAAGCTGTGAAGCTTTTTAAGAGCCTCTGCCATGGTACGGCAGATTTTTTCTGGCTGGTCTAAAAAAGCGAGAGCATCATGGCCAATAGCCTCTTTAGTCAGGAGGTAGTCTTTATCTTTAGATAGATATTCGATAACTGGAGTTCCCAGTCCTTTGGTTTCAAACCACCTTGCAATGCTAGCTTCTCGCTCTAATCTTCCCTTTTGATCTATTTTCAAGTAGTAACCTGAATCAAGATAGAGAACCCTTGCGCCTGAATGAGAAGAGCTATCAGAAAGAGTTGCTCCCTCTATATAAGTTCGTAATTGCTCAGGAAAATCCAATGGGGAGAAATGAGATGTCTTTGTATTCATGGTTTTATTGTAACATATTCTTAACCATTGAGAAACTACGTGGTATAATAGACTTATGAGTCTTAAAGTCAAACAAAAAATTCCATTAAAAATCAAGCGTATGGGGATAAACGGGGAAGGTATCGGATTTTTCCAGAAAACCCTTGTTTTTGTTCCAGGAGCCCTCAAGGGTGAAGATATCTTCTGCCAAATTACAAGTGTCAAGAAAAATTTTGCGGAAGCCAAACTCCTATCTGTGAATAAGGCGTCTAAGTTTCGTGTGACGCCCATGTGTGATATCTATGAGACCTGTGGTGGTTGCCAAATCATGCATTTGAAGTATGACAAGCAGCTGGAGTTTAAGACAGATTTATTGCAACAGGCCTTGAAGAAGTTCTCACCTGAAGGATTTGAACAGTATGATATTCGGCCGACAATCGGAATGCAGGAACCTCTTTACTATCGGGCAAAATTGCAATTTCAAACAAGGAAATTCAAGGGCCAGGTGAAGGCAGGACTCTATGCTCAAAATTCACATTATTTGGTGGAATTAAAAGATTGTTTGGTTCAAGATCCGGTTATTCAAGCTATCGCCAACGATCTAGCGGATTTATTGACCTATTATCAGATTCCAATTGCTGATGAGCGTAAAGAACTGGGTGTTAGAACCATGATGGTTCGACGGGCTCGGAAGTCTGGGCAAGTTCAGATCATTGTGGTCACCAGTCGTCAGGTTAATCTAAACAATTTGGTGCAAGACTTGGTCACGAAACACCCTGAGATTGTCACAGTTGCTGTTAACAAAAATACGTCTCGTTCCAGTGAGATTTATGGTGAACAAACGCAGATTATTTGGGGAGAAGAGGCCATTTTGGAAGGTGTTTTGGATTATGAATTCTCCCTCTCTCCTCGAGCCTTTTATCAACTGAATCCGGAGCAGACTGAAGTCTTGTATAGTGAAGCGGTCAAGGCTTTGGATGTATCGCCAGAGGATCATCTAATTGATGCCTACTGTGGGGTTGGAACGATTGGGTTTGCTTTTGCTAATAGAGTGAAAAGTGTTCGGGGGATGGATATTATTCCTGAAGCGATTGAAGATGCCAAATACAATGCTAAACGGATGGGATTTGAGAATACCCACTATGAGGCTGGTACAGCAGAAGAGATCATTCCTCGCTGGTACCAAGAAGGCTATCGGGCCAATGCTGTGATCGTGGATCCACCTCGTACGGGCTTGGGTACAAAATTAATCGAGACCTTGTTGCACTATGCACCTGAAAAGATGGTCTATGTCTCTTGTAATGTATCTACTTTGGCACGGGATCTAGTGGCTTTGACGAAGGTTTATCAGGTTGAATACATTCAATCAGTGGATATGTTTCCCCATACTGCAAGGACAGAAGCAGTTGTGAAATTAGTGAAGAAGTGAAAGAAGAAGAATGGATATTTGGGAAAAACTTTATCTTGAGGCGAAAGCTCTCTATGCGCCTCAAGAGGTTTCAGATTTTGTCTATGCTCGACATGTGGTTGCTGCTGTTGAGGCTGCAGATGGTCAGATTTTTACGGGCTTTTGTATGGAAGGAACCTGTGGCGTCTTTCATCTATGTGCCGAACGAGCAGCACTCTTCAACATGTATCAACAATCAGGCCAGACCAAGGTCAAGCGCATTATTGCTTTTCGAGACAAGCCTCCTTATGGAGAAGGCTCAGGGATGCCTTGTGGGGCCTGTCGTGAATTTCTCCTTGAGCTAGATGCTGAGAATCGTCATCTAGAATTTATGGTGGATTATGAGAGCCGCAAGACCATTACTTTAGGTGAACTGATGCCTCTTTGGTGGGGAGAAGAACGGGCTTGTCAAAGAGAAAATAAAGGGAATGAGTAGAGGAAATAAATAAATGGACAATGTTATTGATGTATCGATTCCAGTTGCTCAAGTTATTGATCAACATCCGGAGGTATTGGATTTGTTGGTGGAGTTGGGCTTTAAACCCTTAGCCAATCCGATCATGCGAAATACAGTTGGGCGCAAGGTTTCCTTGAAACAAGGATCAAAATTAGAAGGTACTCCCATGGAGAAGATTGTGCGAACACTAGAGGCCAATGGCTATGAAGTAGTGGGGCTAGATCAATGAGTGATGAACGAATTCATGTCTTAAGAGATATCTTATTAGAGCTTCATCATGGAGCTTCCCCTGAGTCGGTTCAGGAGCGCTTTGATGCGACCTTTGCAGGGGTTTCTGCGATTGAAATCTCTCTTATGGAGCATGAACTAATGAATTCAGATGCAGGTGTTACTTTTGAAGATGTGATGGAGCTTTGTGATGTCCATGCCAATCTCTTTAAGAATGCTGTTCAAGGGGTCGAAGTAGCAGATACCGACCATCCAGGTCATCCGGTTCAAATCTTTAAACAGGAGAACTTAGCCCTTCGTGCAGCTATGATGCGGGTACGCCGCTTGCTAGATAATTATGAGACGACTGAGGATCCTGAGATGATTCAGGAGATTCATAAGGGCTTGTTACGTCAGCTGGGCTTGGTGGGTCAATTTGACCGGCATTACCGTCGTAAGGAAGAGTTGATGTTTCCAATTATGGAAAAATATGGGCATGATTCCCCACCAAAAGTGATGTGGGGAGTAGATGACCAGATTCGGGAACTCTTTGCGAAAGCTTTGGATGCAGCAAAGAAATTACCGGATTCTAGTATTTCTGAAGTCAAGGAACGCTTTGAAGCCTTTGCGCAAGAGTTTGAGGCCATGATCTTCAAGGAAGAGTCGATCCTCTTGATGATTTTGCTGGAGTCCTTTAGCCAGGATGACTGGCTCTCCATTGCAGAAGAAAGCGAGGCTTATGGTTATGCCATTATTCTCCCAAGTGAGAAATGGGTGCCGAAACGTGTGGACTTTAAGGAGGAAGCGTCGAAAGAGTCAGAAGGTTCAACTGAACCACTTCCTTCTTCAAAAGGAGATGAGCACCGTCAGGTCATTGAGACTCCTGAGGGGCAATTGACCATTACCTTCACACCTAAGAAAAAAGAAGAGAGCTTCGATCGCAAGCAGCCACAAGCTTTTGGCCATGGCTTTCTATCTGTGGAGCAAGCGAATTTAATCTTGAACCAGTTACCAATGGAGATCACCTTTGTCAATAAGGATGATATTTTCCAATATTACAATGATGCTGCGCCTTTTGAGGAAATGATTTTTAAGAGGACGCCATCGCAGGTAGGACGCAATGTTGAGCTGTGTCACCCACCGAAATATTTGGAGAAGGTCAAAGCCATCATGCAGGGGCTTCGTGAAGGGAAAAAAGACAAGTATGAAATGTGGTTCAAATCAGAATCGCGTGGGAAATTTGTCCATGTCACCTATGCAGCAGTGCGTGATGAGGATGGAGACTTTCAAGGGGTCTTGGAATATGTTCAGGACATTCAACCTTATCGGGAGATCGATACGGATTTTTATAGAGGAATGGAGTAAAGATGAGTTACGAAACAGAGTTTATGAAGGAGTTTGAGGAGTGGATCAAGACTCAAGTCATGATCAATGAAATGGCTCTTGAAGAAAGTAAGAAGG
>CABSQC010000116.1 GCA_902479835.1 uncultured Streptococcus sp.
TCTTAGTTCGTTAAGTGCTCATAGACAAGTTTGGCATTTTGAAGGCCAATCCGATAGTCGATGCGAATTAAGCGAATCGCTTCCATCTCTGGTTCTTTGAGGTACTTCTCTTTTTGTTCCTTGGAGATGCTACCTGGTTTTAGAAGATAATAGGTGAATTGATTTCTAACTTTAGTAAGCTCTACTTGAAGGGTGAAATAAAGTCCAAATAAGACAATAACAACTCCCATTAGGATGAGATCGTTTGACATGATTGTTGCTTCCTTTTTCTGTTCTTTTCTTTATTTTACAGCTTTCAAGCAAGAAAAACAAGGTTAAATTTGCATTTACCCCTTGTTTGTCCTTATTTCATCATACCGGCCTGGAGGTCATACATTTTCTTATACGTTCCTCCTAGAGCAATGAGCTGATCGTGGTTGCCTGATTCGATGATTTTTCCCTTATCGAGAACATAGATGCAATCGGCATCTTGGATAGTAGAAAGACGATGGGCAATAGCAATGGTTGTCCGCCCTTGGCGCATCTTCTTCAGAGAGTTTTGGATCATCTCTTCCGTCTCTTGGTCGATATTGGCAGTGGCCTCATCCAAAATGAGGATCTTAGGCTGAGCAGCAATGGTCCGGGCAAAAGCCAGAAGCTGACGCTGACCGGTCGATAAGGTAGAACCCCGCTCTGTTACCGGATGGTCATAGCCACCAGGTAAACTCTCAATGAAGTCTGCTACATCCACAAATGCAGCTGCTTGTTGGATTTCCTCATCAGTCAGTTCTTCATGGTACATCCGGATATTAGAAGCAATGGTTCCATGATAGAGGAAGGGTTCCTGCAACACTAGACCAATGGACTTGCGCAAGTCTTCCTGGCTGTAGTCCTTGATATCCTGTCCATCAATCAAGATCTGGCCACGATCAAATTCATAAAAGCGCATGAAGAGATTGATAATAGAGGATTTACCAGAACCAGTATGGCCAACAAAAGCGATGGTTTGTCCGTTTTTGACCTCAAAGGAGATCTCTTTTAGGACATCCCGTTTGCCATCATAAGAAAAAGATACATGCTCAAAACGAATATCCCCCCGCTCAATTTCTTTCAGGCTACCAGCTTGCTTGGGCTCATAGTCGTCTCGATCCATCATTTCAAAGACACGACCTGCAGAAATGGTTGAGGTCTGCAAGGTAGCAAAGTTCTGCGTAACATCAATCAAGGGTTGGAAAAGCTGGCTAACGTACTGGATAAATGCATAAATAAGACCTGCTGTAAAGCCAGAATACTGCCAATTTAGGCCGAAAAAGGTCAGAATGACCGCATAGGCTAGGACCTGTAACAGGGTCATAGCTGGTCTCAAAAAGAGGGAATTGACATCGACAGAACGATTGGCATAGTCCAAATGTTCCCCATTAATCCGTTCAAACTCATCGGCCAAACGCTTTTCTTGGCGAAAGGCCTGCACGATTCGCATGCCTTCGATGGATTCAGATAATTTCACATTGATATCTGATAATTTCTGACGCGTCATTTTGACCAGGCGGTTGGATAACTTGCGATAGAGTCGAATGGAAAACCAAATGATGGGAAGAAAAGGCAGAATCCAAATAGTCAAATGCCAATCTAAGCTAAACATGGTCACCAGGGTCACTACAAAAAGTAAAAAGGATGAAACCAGACTTGAAAAGACAGTGGAGAACATATCTGCGACGGCCTGTGTATCATTGGTCACACGAGAGACAATCGAACCTGCTGCTGTCTGGTCATAAAAGGACATGCCCAGCCTTTGCAGATTTTGGAAAATATCTAGTCGGATATCTCTTACGATGGAATTGGATACACGCGCAAAGGTTAATTGGCTCAGGTAGGTCGCCAGCACGCGCCCAATGAATAACCCATAGTAAAGAATGAGAAACTGAAAAGCTGTCATGACCGGTGAACCTGCTTCTTTTGGATCCACTAGGTGGTCAATATACCAGCGTGCCGCTAGAGGGATCGCTGTCAATAAAAGGCTAGTCAGGAAGGTAAATGCTAAGGCTAGGGCTGTTAACCATTTGTAACGCCACATATAAGCCAAGAGCCGCTTCATCACACGAGCTTCAGATGTTTTCATTCAGCTTTCCCTCCATTTCTTCTGATAATTGTTGGGCTTGGTAGGTTTCATAGTACCAACCTTTTTGAGCCATTAATTCCTCGTGATTTCCGCGCTCCTTGATCTGACCATTCTCCATTACCAGAATCAAATCCGCATGAACGATAGCGGATAAGCGATGAGCTGTGATCATGGTTGTTTTCCCCTTGCGTTCCTGCTTCATATTTTCGATGATCTGGTGCTCCGTCTTCGCATCTACTGCAGATAAGGAATCATCCAGAAGCAAGATCTCAGGATTCATGACCAAAGCGCGACTCATGGCAATCCGTTGCTTTTGCCCGCCAGAAAGAGAGACCCCTCTCTCCCCAAGCACAGTCTCCATCTGGTCTGGCATAGCCAAGACATCCTCATAGACCCCACAGGTTCTTAGCGCTTTTATCAACTCTTCTTCCATGATCTGCGGATCCGAAAAAGCAACATTCTCGCGAATAGTCATGGCAAAGAGAATCTGATCCTGAGGAACATAGCCGATCAAACTACGCAGATCTTGCAAACGATAATCTTTGATGGAGATTCCATTTAGAAAAATATCTCCCTGCTCCAAGTCATGCTCTCTGAGTATGAGACGCAACAAGGTGGTCTTTCCAGATCCAGTTGGACCCACAATTCCAAGGGTTTGTCCTTTTTCTAAATGAAAAGTAACCTTTTCAAGAACAGGCTCTTTCTCGTAGGCGAATTCTTTAATGTCATATTCCAAATCTCCATTTTGAATGTCTCTGACTGGATGGTTTGGATCTTGGATTTCAGGTGTTTCTGCTAAAAGGGTCTCAATTCGGTCATACGAGACGCTAGCCCTTTGACTAATATTAAATAAGAAGCCCATGGCTTGAAGGGGCCACACGAGCATATTGAGATAGGTGATAAAGGTTACGATTTGTCCAACTGTCAAGCTTCCTTCCTGGACGAAAAGGCCCCCGAAGTATAGGGTCAAGACATAAGAGAGACCGACAAAAAGAAGAGTGGTCGGATCAAACAAGGCATTGTAACTGGCTGAAGTCATATTTTTTGAAAAGACCATTTGATTGGTCTTTTCAAAAGCCTGAATCTCATCTGACTGAAAACCAAAGGATTTGGTTACCTTGACTCCTGATACTGATTCCTGCACAAAGTTGTTGAGCTCCGAGAAGCCTTCTTGAGCTTCTTTGAAGGCTTGGTGGTTTTTGCGTCCAATGGCCGACGTCACTACTACCATAACTGGTAGGGGCAAAATAGCTAAGAAGGTCAAGCGCCAATCAATCATGAAAAACATGCTGACCAGGGTCACCAAGGCTGTGACAGACGCATCCACTGCAGACATAACCCCACCACCGGCAAACATGGTTACCGCATTGATATCATTGGTAGCATGGGCCATGAGATCCCCTGTCCGATAACGCTGATAAAAAGACGGTGACATGAGCGTAAAGTGCTTGAACAAACGGTAACGCAGAATCCGAGCTAACTTATTGGCCGTCCCAAAAATATAGCGTCTCCAGACAAAACGAAGTCCATACATGGCAAGAGCTGCTAGAACTAGAAATCCAATATTCACGACCAACTGACTCAGTGTCAACCTTCTTTTATCGATCAAATCGATCACAAGTCCCATGATTCTTGGAGGAATGAGATTTAAAAAACTAACCAAGATCAAGGACCCTATCCCAATGAAGTAACGCTTCTTCTCTAATTTAAAAAACCAAGATAATTTCCCTAATAGATACATCTTATTTCCCCTTTTTGGTGAGCTGCCAGCTACTATCCACTAGAGCAAACAACTCCTCATCAGCAATTGTTCCATCGAGCGGGATACTCAGCCAATATTTTTTATTCATATGAAAAGCTGGATAAATCCCCTTTTGTTGAACGAACTGAGCTACTTGATCAGACTTGACATTCAAAACTTCTATTTTCCCTGACTTGCCAGCATCCAGTTTGTTCCAATTAATGGTCATAAAGACTCCATACCACTTGAGGGTGTCTCGGTGGCGAATCGCACCCGACTCAGGAGACCTTTCCCACAAATATTCAATCGTTCCTTGATAGTGTAGGGAAATATAGGCCATGAGACGCTTGGTTTGAGGATAGAGAAAATCTTCTACCTCAAAACAAGCTTGGCGGATCCTTGCAAGACTTTCTTGACAGGCTTCTCTGACTTGACCAACGAAATTTCCTTGTAGCTGTTCCAGATGGATCTGGATAGACTAGTCCCCTGTATCCTGATCATAGACCCGAAAGGAAATCTTATGGGCGCAGACTCGGAATTTTAAGAGAAATGTGTCCGAAA
>CABSQC010000117.1 GCA_902479835.1 uncultured Streptococcus sp.
TTATATGAGTACCACGCACCCGCTTTTTGGATGATATCCAAATCTGTTGCAATCTTCACCAACTCACCTGTACGTGAAATTCCTTCCCCGTACATGATTTCAACCATGGCTTCTTTGAACGGTGGAGCTACCTTGTTCTTCACAACCTTGATCTTGGTTTCCTTACCAACGTTGGTATCTTTTTGGTCCCCAGTCCCCTTGATTTGAGTATTTCCACGAACATCTAGACGGACAGAAGCGTAAAATTTCAGAGCACGACCACCAGGTGTGGTTTCAGGGTTCCCAAACATGACCCCAACTTTTTCACGCAATTGGTTGATAAAGATAGCAATGGTCTTGGTCTTATTGATCGAAGCTCCAAGCTTACGCATAGCTTGGCTCATCATCCGAGCTTGCAAACCAACGTGGCTATCCCCGATATCTCCATCGATTTCCGCACGAGGTACCAAGGCTGCAACAGAGTCGACAACCACCAAATCTACCGCACCAGAGTCGATCAATTTACCAGCAATTTCAAGTCCTTGTTCCCCTGAGTCTGGTTGAGACAAGAGAAGTTCGTCGATATTGACCCCAAGAGCTGCTGCATAAGATGGATCCAAGGCATGCTCAGCATCGATAAAGGCAGCAATGCCCCCTTCTTTCTGTGCTTGCGCTACTGCATGGAGGGCAACGGTTGTTTTACCAGATGATTCTGGACCATAGATTTCGATGATCCGACCTTTTGGATAACCACCAGCACCCAAGGCAATATCAAGCGCCAAGGAACCAGAGCTCATGACTTGTACTTTTTGCTCTGCACGTTCCCCCAAACGCATGATCGATCCCTTACCAAAGTCTTTTTCGATCAATTTCAGGGCATCATTGAGCGCTTTTTCACGCTCATCTCCAAATTTCTTAGAGATATCATCTAATTTTTTCTGTTTTTTCGCCATTCTTTTCTCCTATGTTTTTACTATACAGGAAATGCATGCAACTCACCGACGTTTTCCGTCATTTGAAAGGCACATTTCCTATCCATTTTTAGAATTATTCTTCATTTGGCACAAGCTTCATTATACCAAATTTTCACCATTTAATACAGCCAAGCGTACCAAATTAAAGGCATGAAGGACTGCAATTTCGCGGACATCCGCCCGGCTACGTCCAGCGATATTAACTTGGACACTATCCACTCCATTTGGAGTCGCAAGTCCGATAAAGACAGTCCCTGCCGGGTGCCCTTCTAGACTATCTGGCCCCGCAACTCCGGTTAGGCTAACACCATAATCGGATCCTGTTAACTTACGGGCCTGTGAAGCCATGGCTTGAGCTGTAAAATGAGACACTACTCCATGTTGCTCCAACTCTTGAGCTGGAATGGACAACATCTTGCTTTTCTCTTCTAGGCTATAGGTGACAAAACCACCTGCAAAGATGCTGGACGCCCCTGAAAAATCTGCCAGAGTCGCTTGGAAAAGGCCAGCCGTCAGGCTTTCTGCAGCTGTAATGGTCTTACCAGTCCGTTTCAAGAGATCAAAGGCCACCTTGGCCATCGAATTATCATCCCCATAACCATAAAACAACTTATGCAAGGGTTGATGGTCCAGGGTATGGCGTGATAAGATTTCCTTTTCTAAGACATCGAGCTTAGCATCCGCTGAGGCTTGATCCTTCGCCTTTGTAGACAGACGCAAGGTTACTTCTCCCGTCTTGGCATAAGGAGCCACCGTCGGATCACTCTGCTCTTCAATGATATCTGCTAGGATCGTAACCAGCTGGCTTTCCCCAATCCCAAAGAAGCGCAAGACTCTTGAAAAGAGCTGCTCCCCTGTTGTCAAATGAGGCACCAATTGTTCATTGACCATGGGTTTTAACTCACTTGGTGGACCAGGTAGAACGACATAGGTCACACCGTCGACTTCAATCAAACCTCCAACCGCGAGACCTGTACGGTTTTGAAGGGGGATTGAACCGACAATCAATTGTGCTTGTCGCTCATTATTGGGCGTCCGGACATAATCAGGGCGACTGGCAAAGAAGGTGTCGAGTTTGGCAAGCGCTGTTGGATCAAAAACCAGTTCTTTCCCTAAAAACTTAGCAAGGGTTTGCTTGGTCAAATCATCCTCTGTTGGACCAAGTCCACCGCACAAAATCACCAAATCGCTGCGTTTTGAAGCTGTCTCAATGGTCGAGAAGAGACGACCTTCATTGTCTCCTACCGCCACATGATAATAGACATCAATCCCTAAACTAGCCAATTTTTCAGACAAGAATTGAGCATTGGTGTTGACAATTTGTCCTGTTAGAATTTCTGTTCCAACTGCAATAATTTCCGCCTTCATGGTGCCTCCCACTTATACCATTCGTAATTTTCATTTCATTTTAACACAATTTCCTAAATTATTTAAAAAACAGATTGAAGATAAAGTAAAAAACTCTTAGAAATACTATTACATCAGCATTCCTAAGAGTTTTAACTATGTGGCAATCAACTTCTAAAGGGCTATTTTCTATTGTTGATAGAGCTTATCTATATTCTGAAGCAACCATATCGAGCGGTTGCTTTTTTGCTTACTTTCGTGATCTAAAAGCCTTTTTCTGATTCTAATTCTTGTTGTTTCCCCTCTTCTTTTGTGATACAATAGCATCAATTTATTTCTAGGAGGATGAGATATGGTTTCTACTATTGGTATTGTTAGTTTGTCTAGTGGCATTATCGGAGAAGACTTTGTCAAACACGAAGTCGACTTGGGTGTCCAACGTCTCAAGGACCTGAGACTCAATCCTATCTTTTTACCCCATTCGTTAAAAGGCTTAGACTTTATCAAGGACCATCCTGAAGCGCGTGCAGAGGATTTGATTCAGGCCTTTTCTGATAATAGCATCGACATGGTCCTATGCGCCATCGGTGGAGACGATACCTATCGTTTATTACCCTATCTTTTTGAAAATGACCAACTAGAAAAAGTGATCAAACAAAAGATTTTTCTTGGCTTCTCGGATACGACCATGAACCATCTCATGTTGCATAAACTAGGAATCAAGACTTTTTACGGCCAATCATTTCTAGCAGACATTTGTGAATTAGACAAGGAAATGCTTGACTATAGCCTTCACTACTTTAAAGAATTGATTGAGACTGGAAGAATCTCAGAAATCCGCCCTAGTGACATTTGGTATGAGGAACGAACTGATTTTAGTCCCAAGGCTCTGGGAACATCTCGTATTAGTCATGCAAATACCGGCTTTGACTTGTTACAAGGAAATGCTCAGTTTGAGGGAGAAATTCTCGGCGGTTGTCTTGAATCTCTCTATGATATCTTTGACAATTCTCGATACGCAGACAGCACGGAGCTCTGCCAAAAGTACAAACTTTTCCCTGACTTATCCGACTGGGAAGGAAAGATTTTATTGCTAGAAACAAGTGAAGAAAAGCCTGAGCCAGAATATTTCAAAAAGATGTTGCAGACTTTAAAGGAAACTGGGATATTCGAGGTCATCAGCGGACTCTTGGTCGGGAAACCTATGGATGAAACTTTCTATGACGACTATAAAGAGGCACTATTGGATATCATTGACAGCAATATCCCGATTGTCTATAATCTAAATGTTGGTCATGCAACTCCAAGAGCTATTGTCCCCTTTGGGGTCCACGCCCATGTAGATGCAACGGAGCAAGTCATTCGCTTTGACTATAACAAAGAAAGCTGAGATGAATTTCTCAGCTTTTTTCTATATTCTCGGATGTTCTAGACATCTAACGTCACTTATTTCCACTTTTCCATTCACAATCATTCTCGTGGTCATCAACCAGACCTGCAGCCTGTAGAAAGGACAAGACAGCGACTGGTCCAGTGAACTTAAAAGCACGCTTTTTGAGATCCTTGGATATTTTTTCAGACAAAGGCGTTTTGGCTGGTGCTTGACTGTAGTCCGGAATATCATTAACGATGGGTTTTCCATCTACAAAAGACCAAAGATAAGCATCAAACGATCCAAATTCTTCCTGGACTTGTAAAAAGGCTTGAGCATTGGCCCGTGTCGCATAGATCTTGGCACGATTGCGGATGATGGCTGGATTGTCTAACAAGGATTCCAGTTCTTCATCCGTCATTTCTGCAACACGATGAAGGCGGTAACCATGAAAAGCTTCACGGAAAGCCTGCCGTTTATTGAGGACCGTTTCCCAAGATAGGCCAGCCTGATAGGTCTCCATACAGAGCAACTCAAAAAGCGCTTGGTCATCATGGAGGGGCCGTCCCCATTCCTCATCATGGTAGGCTACATAGAGAGGGTTGCTCATTTTGACCCAGCCACAGCGTTTTGGCATCTTCTTCTCCTATCTTTGAAACATAATCAGGCAAGGGAACAGTAGACTTC
>CABSQC010000118.1 GCA_902479835.1 uncultured Streptococcus sp.
AGCATATTCATCAGGGTAGATTTACCTGCACCATTTTCTCCAAGAAGTGCATGGATTTCACCTTTGCGCAACTGAAGATTAATCTTATCATTTGCTACAAAGTCACCAAATTTTTTGGTAATCTCACGCATTTCGATGACATATTCATGTGTCATGTGGGTGTTTTCCTTTCAAAATTTTTTATTTCAATAAAATCTGCTAGAGAACTAACAGATTTTATTGAGACAAAAATGTCTCACTTTAAAAGAAACGGCCCTTATAGGGAGGGCCGCCCAATCAAATATTATTTTTCAGGAACTTTAAGAGATCCATCAAGGATTTTAGCTTTGGCATCTTCGACAGCTTTTTTAGCATCTGCAGAAAGGTTGTCAGTTGTCAAATCAACTCCACCATCTTTCAAGCTATAAGTAATCACTTCACCGCCAGGGAATTTACCGTCAGCAGCTTTCTTAGCCAAGTCTTTTACTGATTCTCCGACTTTCTTCAAGCTTGAAGCCAAGACAAAGTTAGATTTTTTTCCATCTTTAGAAGTGTATTCACCTTCAGCTTTTTGGTCACGGTCAACACCAAGAACCCAAACTTTTTCGTCTTCATTTTTCTTCTCGTTCAAGTCTTTTGCTTCAGAGAAGACACCTGCTCCAGTACCACCAGCTACTTGGTAGATAACATCTGCACCTGCAGCGTATTGTGCAGCAGCAATTGTTTTACCTTTAGCAGAGTCACCGAATGAACCAGCGTAGTCTACTTGAACTTTGATAGATGGGTCAACAGATTTAACACCAGCTTCAAATCCAGCGCGGAAACGAGTGATAACTTCACTTTCCATACCACCTACAAAACCAACTTGTTTAGTTTTTGTAGTTTTCGCAGCAGCGATACCAGCAAGGTAACCAGCTTCGTTATCGGCATAAACAGCAGATGCTACGTTCTTTTGTCCTTCAATACGATCATCAATGATGACATAGTTAACATCTTCGTTGTCTTTTGCAGCTTTTTTAACTGAGTCGCTCAAGGCAAAACCAACACCAAAGATCAATTTGTAGTCGTTAGAAACAGCTTCATCAAGGTTTGTCGCATATTGAGATTCATCTGTTGATTGGAAGTAGTCGAATCCGTTCCCTTTAGAAAGACCGTTTTCTTTCCCCCAAGCTTGCAAACCTTCCCAAGCAGATTGGTTGAATGATTTGTCATCCACACCACCAGTATCGGTAATAATAGCAGCTTTCAAATCAGTTTTTGATTCTGAGTTTGCGCTATCTTTTTTAGACGCACGATTTCCACATGCTGCAAGTCCGATAGCAGCGACAGTTACTAGACCAAGGCCTAGCCATTGTTTCTTGTTCATTACTGAACCTCCTAAATTATTGTGCAACATTGTTGCGAAGTATTGAAAGGGTCAAAAGACCGCCTCACAGACCAACTAAGTCAAATCTGTAAAGGAATATGGAAGTAATTCCTTGACCGTCATCACGACCGTCGATTTATCTTTAGATACCAAAGTTACAGGCAGATCAGGCTCAAAAAATTCAGCCATGACCTGGCGACAAGCACCACACGGAGAGACGGGCTTTTCTGTTTGCCCATAGACAATCAGCTCTTTGAACTCACGAGCTCCTTCAGAAACTGCTTTAAAAATAGCTGTCCGTTCCCCACAGTTGGTTAACCCAAAACTGGCATTTTCGATATTGACACCTGTATAGATCTGGTCATCCTTGGTCACAAGGACTGCACTAACTGGGAAATGAGAATAGGGCACATAAGCCTGCTGGCTCACTTCTACTGCTAAATTGATCAACTCAGTAGTCGCCATGAGCCACTTTTCCTTCCATGATGGCTACACCAGAGGAAGTTCCGATACGGGTCGCACCAGCTTCGATAAATGCAAGAGCATCTTCATAAGAGCGAGCTCCACCAGAAGCTTTAACACCCATGTCTGGTCCAACTGTTTGACGCATTAAGGCTACATCTTCTACCGTCGCTCCTCCAGTTGAGAAACCAGTTGAAGTCTTCACAAAGTCAGCTCCAGCTGACTTAGCAATCTGACAAGCAACGATCTTTTCATCGTCTGTTAAGAGACACGTCTCAATGATGACTTTGACCAGCTTATCACCGCTTGCTTCGACAACAGCTTGGATATCTTCTTCAACTAGTGCTAAATTCTTAGACTTCAAAGCACCGATATTAATGACCATGTCAATTTCATCGGCACCGTTTTGAATAGCATTTTTTGTTTCACACGCTTTGACAAAAGGGGTATTTGCTCCCAAAGGAAAACCAATGACGGTACAAACTTTAACGTCTGAATCGCGCAAGCCCTCAGCCGCAAAATTCACCCATGTCGGGTTCACACAGACACTCGCAAAATCATATGCCTTAGCTTCTTCGATCAATTTTTCGATCTGTTCTTGTTGCGCATCTGGTTTTAAAAGAGTGTGATCGATATATTTATTTAACTTCATATAATCTCCTGAGCTACTTAAGATATTATTTCAATAATTTCTTTAACGCTTTCAGCCCCTTCTAGTATTTTAACATTTTTTTTGAATTCTGTAACGCTTTCTTGTGAATTTTTTTCATTCACGAAAATACGAGCAATGCGTTCCCCTTTTTTAACCTGCTCTCCCACTTTTTTGTCAAATACAATCCCTGTTTCATAATCAAGCGGATCCGATTTGACAGCACGACCAGCACCAAGTCGCATGGCTAACAGGCCAAATTCCATGGCAGGTAAAGCCGCAATGACGCCATCTTGATCCGCTGTTACTTCAAGGACCTGATCTACTTTGACGGGACGATGCAAATCCTCTAAGTCTCCACCTTGTGCCACGACCATTTCTTCAAACTTGGCTAAGGCTTGTCCATTGCTCAAGTGTTCATGAATGGCTTCAATCGATTGATCTACATTGGCCAATTTCAACATGATTTGTGCTAATTCACAAATAAACTCTGTGATATCAGCACGCCCCTGTCCTTTTAGAATATCCAGGGCTTCCAAAATCTCTAAACGATTGCCAATACTGGTTCCCAAAGGTTGGCTCATATCTGTAATGACAGCGATTGTCTTGCGCCCTACGGCATTACCGAGATCCACCATGGTACGAGCTAGTTCACGCGCCTCTTCAATGGTCTTCATAAAGGCCCCTTCTCCAACGGTGACATCGAGAAGAATGGCATCAGCACCAGCTGCAATTTTCTTACTCATGACGGAGCTAGCAATCAAAGGAATGGTATCCACCGTCGCCGTCACGTCCCGAAGAGCATACAAGAGTTTATCTGCTTTTACGAGTTGGTCAGATTGCCCAATGACCGATAAGCCGATCTCTTGCACCTGCTGGATGAATTCTTCTTGAGTCCGCTCAATTTGGAAGCCTTTAATCGATTCCAATTTATCGATGGTTCCACCCGTGTGGCCTAAGCCACGACCGCTCATTTTAGCAACTGGTACTCCGAAACTTGCAACCAGAGGCACCAAGACCAAGGTCACCTTGTCTCCCACACCACCAGTTGAATGTTTGTCCACCTTGATTCCTGGAATAGCTGACAAATCAAACTGTTGCCCTGTTTGGACCATCTTCATGGTCATATGGGAGATTTCTTCTGTCGTCATCCCTCTAAAATAAACGGCCATAGCAAAAGCGGACATTTGGTAATCTGGAACTGTTCCAGCCACATATCCCTCAATCAGCCATTCAATTTCTTCTTTGTTTAAGGCAAGACCATCTCTTTTTTTCTGAATGATATCTACAGCTCTCATGATTCTTTCTCACTTCTTAAAATATAATAGCCTTTGTCTTTTTTTACTGTCTCACAATTGCCAAACGTCTCTTCCATCTTGGCCTTAGCACTTGGAGCCCCTTGCTTTTTCTGAATGACAATGGTCAAGTCTCCACCTGGCTTCAAATGATCAAAACTACCGGTGATCACCTGGTGAACCACTTTTTTACCAGCTCGGATTGGCGGATTACTGATCACATGGTCAAAAACCCCTTCAACCGCTTCATAGACATCCGAAGAAAAGATCTGAGCTTCCACGCCATTTCGGCTGGCATTTTTCTTAGCCAAGTCTAGCGCCCGCTCATTGACATCCACCATGGTCACGGCAACTCCCTGGGCTTTAGCGAGAGAGAGGCCAATCGGTCCATAGCCACAGCCAACATCTAGGACACTTTCTCCTTCTTGAAAATCCAGGGTTGATAAAAGCACCTGGCTTCCATAGTCAATCATTTTTTTACTAAAGACGCCCGCGTCCGTATAGAAATACATCTTTTGCCCCAATAAAACAACAGCCAGATCATGAATATCATGGGCTGCATCTGGGTTTACATCGAAAT
>CABSQC010000119.1 GCA_902479835.1 uncultured Streptococcus sp.
CTTTTTCCTATATTTTCTTAATTATTCCTCTTCTTTTCTTTTATTTTATCAGCTTGCTGAAAGATCCTGATCTAGCTTTGAAAATTCTCATTTTAAATCTTCTATTTAAGCCATTACATACCTTTTGGTCCTTTAATATCAGGGACTAAAAAAATCGGAACAATGTTCCGATTTTTTAGCCTGAATTTCGTAATCCTGTAGCCACTCCATTGATGGTAATATGGATTAGCTTGTCTTGATCGGCTGGTAGTTGTCCAGTCCGTTGACGTCGAATCAATTCTAACTGAATATAGTTCAGGACGTTAAAGTATGGCATCCGATAATCCAAACTTTCTTTCAGATAAGGGTTTTCCGCGAGCAACTCGTCTTGTTCCTCAATCATCAAGATGATGTCCTTGGTCAATTGCCATTCATGTAAGATAATCTGATAGATATTGCGAACTTCTTCTTCCTCACACAATCGGGCGTACTCAAAAGCAATGTCCATGTTGGCTTTGGATAAGACCATGTCCACATTTGACAAGAGAGATTGGAAGAAAGGCCAGTTTTTATACATGTATCGAAGGGTTTCGATATTCTCAGGATCCTCATCGATAAATTCCTTAAAGCTAGAACCTACTCCGTACCAACCAGGGAACATCACCCGACTTTGTGACCATGAGAAGACCCATGGGATAGCACGCAAACCACCGATTTCTGTAATGGTCTTACGAGCAGCTGGACGTGAACCAATATTAAAGCTTGAAATTGCTTTAATCGGACTTGATTCAAAGAAGTAGTCATAGAAGTGCTCATTTCCAAAGACCAAATCACGATAGATATCGTAACTGCGATTCACGACTTTATCCATGACTTCCCCAAAACGATCAAACATAGAGAATGGACTCTTTTGTTCGGCAATCATTCGGTTAATGGTTGCAGAGACGAGCATCTCAAGGTTGTAGTAAGCAGCATCTTTATTTCCATATTTATTGCCGATTACTTCCCCTTGCTCAGTTAAGCGGATACGGTCATTAATGGATTTCAATGGTTGAGACGTGATGGCTTCATAAGTAGGACCTCCACCACGACCAACAGTACCACCACGACCATGGAAGAAGGTAATCTTCACTCCAAACTCATCTCCGATAGCGGTCAATTGTTGTTGAGCTTTAAAGAGGGTCCAGCAAGAAGACAAGTAGCCACCATCTTTGTTGGAATCAGAATAACCTAACATAATCTCTTGGTAGTTGTTCTTAGAAGCAATCCAACGTTTGGCAATCGGAAGAGACAAGTAACTTCTCATGGTTTCTTCTGAATGATCCAAATCTTCGATCGTTTCAAACAACGGCACGATTTGCACACGAGCTTTTTCCGTATCGACTAAGCCCACTTCTTTCAACATCACAGCCAATTCCAACATATCTGACACACTTGTTGCATGGGAGATGATGTTTTGACGAATGACTTCTTCTCCTAAACGATCCTTCAATTCACGGGCCGTTTGGAAAATCGCTAATTCTTTTTCAAGCAGTTCAGATTTTTCAGCATGAGTTGCTGATAAAATACGTGGGTCTTCTAAGAGTTCTTTCAAGAGAACTTGACACTTTTCATCCTCTGATAAATCAGAATAATGGTCATTAATTCCAGCTGATTTCAACAATTCAGCCACACAGGCTTCATGCACACTAGAATCTTGTCGCATATCAATAGAAGCTAGATAGAACCCAAAAACATCGATAGCTTCTAGAAGTTCTGCAAACTCACCAGAAATTAAATACTCTGATTTGTTTTCTAACAAGGAATCTTTGATCTTTTCAAGGTCTTCTTTAAATTCTTGAGCTGATGCATAAGCTGGAGCTTCTTTCTCAGAAATTTTCTTTAAAGCTCCAGAGATACGATTGCCGATATAATCAGAAACTGGCCCTTGTTGATGAGCATTTGCTCCTAATAACCTCTCGACAGCATAACGATCTTCTCTGGTTTCTCCCACCATCGTCCATTCTTTTAAATTGACCAAAGTCTGGATCAATTTTGACTGGATATAGTGGAAAGCCCGACGGTAAGGTTCTTTTTCACGAAAGACGGATGTATCACTGGATAGGGCTGCCATTTCAGCTACTGCTTCACTTGTTTTAGAAAGACTCGTTGAAAGGGAGAAATGACGGTATAATTTAGAAATCTTTTCGATGTAATAGTTCAAAATGACTTCACTTTGAATAGTTGCTGAACGCTTCAAGGTCTCAGCTGTTACAAACGGATTCCCGTCTCGGTCTCCCCCAATCCACATGCCCATTGTGATCGGACGTGGTTGTTCAAGCTCTAATCCATGCTCTTTTGCCAAGCGTTTGTATTCCAACATAAGATTTGGAACAGCTTGTAAGAAAGAGCTATTGTAATATTCCATGACATTGGTGATCTCATTGGTAACCTTCAATTTTTTGTCACGAATCATATCCGTTTGCATCATGATTTCGATATTACAACGAAGATTGTTATACCACTTATTCTCATTCATTAAACCAGCTTTAACATCCCGGTGCTGACGAAGAAGAGCGTGAATATGATTGGTTAAATCCAGCATGGTTTTTCGTTGCACTTGAGTTGGATGGGCTGTTAAAACAGGTACAATATTGAGATTTTCAAGAATTTCTTGTGCATCTTCATTTTTCGCAACTTCTTTGATGGTTGAAGAAAGTTTTCCGAGGTATTCACCATCCACGTTATTCAAATGATTGATTTCATAGGCCAAATCGACATCTTCTGAGATGTTAATCAAGAGTGGCAAAATGGCAAAATAACGTGAAATCACTGTCATTTCTTCATTTGTCAATTGTTCCACTATTTGATTCAACTCACGATAGTTCTGTGTTTTTGATAGATCCTTCAACTGCCTAATTTTATCAAAGGTTTCCGGACGAACCAAATTTTTCGTAATATCATCTAATAAATTGGTTAAGATTTCGGCTTCTTCTTTGATAATATCTTTATTTGTGAAGTTCTCTAATTTTTGTAAGACCATTTTTTCTCCTTTTTGAATAGCCATTCAACAATTCCCTTTTAATAATAAGGTTTGATTTTACCTTTTTCTTCAAAAACCATGCCTTCTTGTTCCATCTTAGCCCGTTTTTCACTAGCGTCGATATTCAAAACGAAAGCAATCGCTACGGATAAGACCCATAAGCTATTTCCCCCTTGGGATAAGAAGGGGAAAGTCACTCCTGTAGACGGAATCAAACCAGAAATTCCTCCGATGTTAATGAAGGTTTGCACTAAGATCATCCCACCGATCCCAATGGCCATCATCGAATTAAAAGGATTCTTTGCTCGAATACCGACTAAAATGATCCGAAGAATTAAGAAGAATAAGAGAGCAAGGATCAAGCTAGCTCCAACAAAACCTAATTCTTCAATCACGATCGCAAACACAAAGTCTGTGTGCGCTTCTGGTAAGTAACCTTGTTTTTCAATGGAATTTCCTAGCCCCAAGCCAAACCAACCACCATTACTCATGGCATAGTAGGAATTGGCTAATTGGTGTCCTGCACCAGACAAGTCATTAAAGGGATTAAAGAAGGCACTAAAACGTTTGGCCACATAACCAAAGACAGGAATTTTAGCGACACGGTCCACACCGATGATCCATATTGAACCAAGGACAATGGTGGAGGCTCCAACAACTAAACCAAGTAAAGAGGTAAACCAACGGTAGCCCACTCCACTAGCCGTAATCATGATCAAGACCGTTAAGGCCAAGATCGTCGCATTTCCCAAGTCCGGCATAATCACAACGATTCCAATCAGAATCAAGGTCAGCCAACGCCAATCGTTTAAATTCCTTGGAATCCATTCATTGTGGGTCAAGGCTTGATAATCATAATCGCGTATCTCGTCTTGTCGTTTAGAAAAGATCAAGGCTAGATACCAGACTAAGATCACCTTGAGATATTCTGCTGGCTGGATACTAAACCCTCCAGGAATTGTCAACCAACCGTGAGCCCCATTGACCGTATCTGTGATAAACCTAGACAAAATCAACAAAATCACTTCAGCAAAAATGACAACAGCCAGTACTTTTTTATTTCGAAGGAAATCTAAGCTAAATTTATAAATCAGGGCGATGGTTAGGAGACTAAGGATAAAAAAGAGTCCCTGTGTCCGTACCATCCGAATCGAACTCACTCCACTTTGAATTGCCAAGGCACTTGTTGTCGAATAAACAACAATCAAGCCAATGATGGATAAAATCAAATAGGGAATGAGGATGGAATAATTTAAAAGATGTCTTTTTTCAATTTTCATAATTCACCATATTCCTAATG